>CACZNP010000143.1 GCA_902782545.1 uncultured Bacteroidales bacterium | reverse complement strand
TGGTGGTATTTTTGGAGGAATTTGGCGACGGGTCGAGTCAAGCCCTGGCGGTGTACGATGCCCAGGGGCATCTCACCGACTATGTGGATGCCGGCACATGGGCCTCGGTGGACTTGGTGAATGCGAACGAGGAGTATACCGAAGGCACGGGTTATGAGTTGACAGGCGACATCACCATGGATGGCCCGAACGGCTTTGTGGTGAACCGTCAGATGGCCTTCGTTGACTGGAAAAGCAATGAAGAGACCTATATGCAGCCTGTGAAGAAACACTGGGCCATCAAGCACCGCTTGAATTTTGCGTGCGACAACCAGGGTCACCTCAAGTTGACCTTGAAAGGTCCCGAGGTGGAGGGCAAGCCCGAAGCCAATGAGCAATTCTATCAGGACTTGCGCATGGTGAGTCAGTACCCGATGAGCGACGCCAGCCGTCTGGACCTCCTCAACAAGCGCTGTTCCGAGCCCAATGTGGTGCGCGACATGGCCGAGTCGGGCCTCGCCGACAACATCATGAAGATGGCGTTGTGGAGTTATTACCATTCGAACCCGCAGCAACTGCTGTCGTGGATGGCCGCTCACCGCGGCGGCGACAACAAGTTGCGCGCGTTGTTCGAGGAGTTGTTTGCCGCCGGTTGGGCCGACAAGTATCAACTGGTCAAGTTCATGGAACAGATGCCCGATGCCGCTGCGCGCAAGTATATGGAGGACCTCACCGCCCAATGGGGGCCGAGGGATGCCGTGGGTTGACCGTGACATAAATTTTCATTGACCCATGAAAACATTTATTTCGTTTGTGTTGCTTTCGGTGGTTCCACTGCTGGTGTCCTGCAACGGAGTGGCCGGTTCGTCGACTGTCACTGGCCAGTCGGCTGGGGCAGGGGGCGTGCAAGATCGCGCCGAAATTCCTTTTCTGAAGAAATTGGGGGTGGATTTGGACCAAGTGACTTGGCTCACCGACAAGCCATTCTCGCCCTTTGACAAGGAGAATGAGGAAAAGGTCTTCTCGTTCTCCGGCACCCAGCAGAAAGCCCTGCTCGAAGGTGCGTTGCACTACGACCTGGGCGAGGACAACAAAGAAGGGTCGTACTGCTTGACCGCCGTGCGGCAGTTGCCCGGCGACTACACCCTGGCAGTGCTCCATGTGGCTTTTGGCGATGTGGGCGATGATCAGTTGGCGGTTTACGACAGCGAAGGCCGCATGACCGACTTTGTTCAAGCCGGCTCGTGGTTCCCGTCGAAGGTGCGTGACCAAGACGCCACTGGCCAGCCGGTCGACATGATGACCATGACGCAGGGCCATGTGCGCATGACCGGCGACAGCGACTTTGAGGTGGTGACCACACGCTCTTATTTGCCCTGCAAGGAGGTGGACTATGAACTCCAGCCTGCCGGCGATGCCGAGTGGACCGAGGAGCGTTGCATCCAGTACAGCGTGGATGATGTGGGGCATATACTCTACGTCGACACCAAAGTGCGCTCCACCGGCTCTCCCACACCGTTGCCGCAGTTGCAGACCGACTTTGGCACCCTGTACTGCCAGCCCATGAGCGACCTCACGCGCTTCGACCGCCTCAACGACCTGGTGGCCCGTGCCGATGTGGTGAGCGACATGGCCCAGGATGGCGAGTCGTCCCATTCTGCCATGAGGCTGATGAGTGAATTCTACGAGAAAACGCCTCAGGAGTTGCTTGCCTGGATGGCCGCCAACAAAGGCAGCCGCAACCATTTGTTGCCCTTCTTCAAGAATCTGTTCGACGATGGTTGGGTAAGCACCGAGGTGCTGGCCAAGAACATAGGCATGATGAAGGATGCCGCCGCCAGGAAATACGTGGAGCGTCTCACTGCCCCGTGGATGCAGAACAATGATGAATAACGAGAATAAACGCCACTTGATATGAAACCCTTGATGATTTTGGCATGCTTGCTGCTGTGTGGCGGCCAAGCCGTGGCCGGTGGTTACGACTTCTTGCGAAAGGTGGGGGTGAACTACACCACTTTCCCCACTGAGATGACCGAAGAGGTTCTTGTCATCACGCACCAGCAGGCCGGGGAACTGGTCGATGCAGTAGGCCCGGTATTTGTGGCTGAGAATCGCGACACTGAAATCCTGTGTGTGCGGCCTGTCGACGGCAACCACACGCTGGTGGTCTATGCCCAGCACAATCCCGATTTTTCCGATGACTACTACCGTGTGATTCTGATCACCTATGACCAAGACGGCAAGTGGTGCGATGCCATGCTCGACCGCGATTGGTCATCGGACTGGACGGTCGAGGTGGGGCCGGGGCAGAATGCGCAACGCGCTTACAGCAGTTCGCTGGATTTTTCCAGCCACACGACATTCACGAGGACCAACACGTTCCGCCAGTATGACCAGGGCAACTACAATGCACCCCAATGGCTGGTGCGCTGGCACCAATCCTACGAGATTGATAAAGATGGCCATTTCCACGTCACCGAAGTGAAAGAGGACGAGCGCAGTGGCAATGTGGCTGCCATCGACCATGAAATTCTGGTGAACATGCGCCTGTACAGTTTGCTCATGACACCCATTTTGGGTGACAACACCATGGAAGTGTGGAACGCCTTTATTCCCGAGGCCGAAGCAACCTATGGCGGAGCATCGAAGTTGCTCGCCAACGGCATCGTGTCGGCCGAGTTGGGCGACTTGTATCTGAACAATCCCCAGCGTTTTGTGCAGTGGATGGGAACCCACCGCGATGGCAAGAACCACCTGATGCCCTACTTTGAGCGGTGCGACTGCATCATCGACGGCGAGAGTGTGCGCCAGGAAGTGTCCAGGCTCACCGACAGCCAGGCTCGCAAGCATCTGGAGCCCATTGTGGCCGATTGGGAGTGACGGAGTGTAAGATTATCAATTATCAACAACAAGAATGAGAATTGTTCATGTTTTGAGCATTGCGATGATGCTCACGCTGTTGGCCTGCAATGGCAATGCCACCACCCAGGTGAACGATGCCACCCAGGTGGCCAACGACTTTGGTTTTTTGAAAGACATGGGGCTGAATGTGGATTCCTTGGTCCCCGGCAAGCCCCAAGAACTCACGCGCCCGCAATATGAGAAACTCATCAAGCCGCTCGGTGTGGACTATGAGGAGGACATGGGCACCACAAGCATTGTGGAGGTTCGGGCCACCGACGACACCCACACGATGATTGAGTATCGTCAGACCAACGGCGCCGAACCCGTGCTCATTCTCGCCACTTACGACCGGCAAGGCAACAAGTGCGACGCACTGCGCATCGAAGACCACCAAGTGTGGCCCGTTGACCCAGAAATGCTTACCGACAACCTGTTGCGTGAGTTCAGCCGTGAGGTGTGCTTTGCGGGCGACAACCATTTCACCATCAATGCCGTGTTGCGTCAAGGCGTCATCAACGAGATGGACAACGAGCATTGGGCGGTGCGCTGGCACCAGGACTACGATGTGAACGCCGACGGACACTTTGTGTTCAAAGCGTTTGAGGAAGACAGCCGCACGGGCAACAAACTGGACATCGATGAGACTGTGCTGGCCAACATGATGCTGTCCGGCATGCTGGTGCAGTCGCAAGTGGACGGTGGCGTGATGGATGCCTGGAACGCCTATATCCCCGATGCCGAGAAGCAGTACGGAGGTCAGATCAAGGCCGTGAAAGAGGGTTACATCCGCATGAACCTGAGCGACCTGTACGCCCTCAACCCACAACGTTTCCTGCGCTGGATGGCAGCACACCGTGGCGCATCCAACCATTTCCTGCCCCATTTCGAAATCAGCGACGGATTCATCGTCCGTGCCGACATTCAAGCCCAAATCGACAGTATGCCCAACGCCGACGACCGTGCCTGGCTGCACGCTATCGTGGACAAGTGGCCCACCTTCGAGTGATGGCCCTGCCGGCGCTTCGGTTAATGCTATAGAGGCGGCAACCTGTTCTCGCGAATGGGTTGTCGCCTTTCGACGTCGAGTAGTTTGAAGTCAATGTAATGATTAATCTCGCTGAACAAGTGTGATGACCGATTGCGCCACAAGCACAACAGTTACCGCTGCCAGAGCGGCAAAGTTGATCAAGTCGCGCGTGGTGATGACATTGAAGTCTTGTCCCTTGATGACCGAGAACCAGCACAGCGCGCAGATGATGAATGCCACGGCATAGACAATCCTCGCCATGATGCGCCCCCCCTTGGAGCGTGCCGGCAGCCGGTTGAGCACGCGTGGAGTGAACCACTCGTTGGTCTCGGCCTGGTGTCCTTCTTGCTTGAGCATTTCGGCCAGTTTGATATCTTCTTCTTCTCTTTTCATAGCAGTTGTCAAAAATTAATGGTTACCTGTCACCGATCACCTGCTTCATGTGTTGCTTGCCACGACGCAGGTGGCTCTTGATGGTGTTTTCGGGTAATTGCATGATTTTCACGATTTTTTTCATGGGCATATCCTCGATGTAGAACAGTGTGATGGCCGTGCGCTCCACTTCGTTGAGTTGGGCCAAAGCCTGGCGTACAGTCAGTGCTGCCTCATTCGAGGAATTGTCGGTATCGGGTACACATGTGGCGGCCTCTTCGGGCAGTTCGTGCCGCTGGCGTGTGGTGGTGTAAAACTCGTTGTAAGCGATGCGGAAGAGCCAGGTGGAGAACCCTGCAAGTCCGCGGAAACTTCGCAAATTCACATACGCTTTGAGGAATGTTTCTTGCGCCAAGTCATCGGTGCGCATCACATCGCCATTGGTCAGGTTGAGGAAGAAGCGTCGCACGCGTGGCTGGTAAGCCTCGACGAGCCTGCCGAATGCGTCCCTGTCATCGGCAAGGACGCATTGCGAAATCAGGCGCAGTTCTTCCACTCGGCTCAGCATGGCTTGTTGCAAGTGGCGTTAGGCGTTGTTGTCGTTCGGTTGGTTGAACACGGGAGGCGTGGGAGGCGTGGGTTGCTCGGCCGTGGTTGCTGGCTCGCTTTCCTCTTTCTGCTCAGGTGCGTTGTAGGGCATGGTCTTGAACAGGTACACTTGGTCTTGATAGAGGAGGAATGCCTTGCCCAGTCCGATGAGCACGGGGATTGTGAACAGTCCCACCATAGGCCAAGCCTCAACGATTGAGAAGAACAGCATCATTCCCAGTCCGACTACGATCCATCGGAACGCTGGCCACATGGCGCGCCAGTTGATGGGCATCCCTTTGGCTAAGAACGGCTCAGTTTGAGCGGCCTTTTGTGTGTTGTCAGCGGTGGCTTGTGCACCAGTGGTGGGTCGAGCCCAAGCATTGGCAGAGGGTGCCGGAGCAGGAGCCTGAGTCGGAATGGGCGTGGGCACGGGTTGCTGCACAAAGACGGTCTGCGTTCTGGGTCGTCCATCGAAGATGCCGTCGGGCAATGGGTAGTTGTTGTCGATGGCTTTCTCAATCACTTTGTATTTGCGACGACGGCGCAGATAACTGAATAGTAGGCAGATAAAGATGATGAATGCCAGTGTGAACCACATTCCTGTGATGGCCCTTCCGGCCATGCGCGACCAGATGTTTTGCATCTCCAGCAGGCGATCATTGGGCCAATCGTTGTAATAATTGTCGCTGGTAGAGTCGGCATTCAGCACCGAGTCGATTTCGGCGTTGTTGACGATGGTGTCGTCGAGCGCATTGGCGATTTGTGCGCCCAAATTCTTCAAGTTCTTGCTCACGATGTGCATCGTGTCGTTGTCGTTGACAATTGTCATGGTGTCGCCGTGCGTCACCACCGAATGTGCTGCCCAGTTTTGTGTGGGTGTGATCAGGGCCACAAGGCCGATAATCAATGTTAAAATTGTACGTTTCATGTCGAATTGTTTTTTAGTTGGTTTTCTTCTTTGTGCATTAGACGCAACCCAAGGGGCAAAAAGTTGCAACCAACACCACAAAAATACATTTTTTTTTGCAATAACCCATTTTTGCCCCCTGCAAACCATGATGGTGGGTGCCCGCTGGCTCCGTCATTTGTTCTCACCTTGCACTAATGTTGCGTAAAAAACCGCGAAATTAGGCGGCACCTCGGCATAAAAAATGAAAAACTTCGTTTCTCATTTTGTTCTGCGCTCGGTTTGCACTATTTTTGCGTCAAAACCGCGAAATTAGGCTGCACTTCGGCAAAAAAGCAAGCCGCTTGCTTGTTTTGCGCTCGGTTTGCACTAATTTTGCCAAGAAATAGAAAAAGAAATAAAGATGGAAACATCCACCGAAACAAAGAAATATGACCTTGACCGCGTGGTGCGCATGACGCTCACGGTTATCGGCATCGTGGCAGCCATCCTGGTTGTTGACTATCTCACGCCTGTGTTGTTCCCGTTCCTGATGGGATTCATCCTTGCCTATATCCTTGACCCGGCGGTGACGTTTGTGCAGCGGTTGACACACATCCGCAACCGCGCCGTGGTGGTAGTGATTACGTTGGCGTTGGTGATAGGCGCCATCGTGCTGGTGTGCTGGCTGATCATCCCCTATGTGATAGCGGAGGTGGCGAGCATGACGAAGATGCTTGCGGCCTATGCCAAGGCCTCGTTCAGAATTCCCTATATTCCTGCCGCCGTGCATGAGTACATCCGCCAGTATTTGGATGTGGAGCAGTTGGCTGGCATGCTCAGCAAGGAGCAGTGGATGAAGTTGGTGAACCAAGTGGCCACCGGCACCTGGTCGTTTGTTGGCGGGACGATGAGCGTGATCCTGAATGTGCTGTCGTGGCTCATTGTGCTGCTGTACATGTTTTTTGTGCTGCTCGACTTCGACAAATTGTCGCACACGTTCAAGGGCGCCATTCCCAAGCGTTACCGCAAAATGGCGTTCAGGGTGATTGCCGATGTGGAGGAAACGATGAGCCGCTACTTCCGCGGCCAGGCGTTGGTGTCGCTGCTGGTGGGTATCATCTTTGCCATTGAGTTCTACATCATTGGGCTGCCCATGGCCATCGTCTTTGGATTGTTCATCGGTGTGCTGAACATGGTGCCTTATCTGCAACTGCTGTCGCTACCCATCGCGGCATTTCTGTGCTTGGTGGCTTCGGTGGCCACCGGCGGCAGTTTCTGGGTGCTGTTTGGGTGGACGTTCCTGGCCTACTGCTTGTGCCAGGTGATACAGGACTTGATACTGATTCCTGCCATCATGAAGGAGCAAATGGGCCTGAATCCCGCCATCATCTTTTTGGCCTTGTCGCTGTGGGCCTATGTGCTGGGTTTCATCGGGCTGATCATTGCGTTGCCGCTGACCACGCTCATCATTTCGTATTATTGCGAGTTTGTGCTTCATGAGCCCAATCCGCTGTACAAAAACAGCGCATACCGCAAGAAACTGAAGAAAAAGCAGAGCAAATTGCGCAAGGCGTTGTTGAAAGCCCCTGTGGAGGCCGACAGCGACAATAATCCCGACAGCCCGACACCATGAACCCACACACGCTGATTGTGGTCACCGGGCCCACTGGTGTGGGCAAGACTGCCGCCGCCATTGCGCTGGCACAGCGTCTGGGCTGCGACATTATCAATGCCGACTCGCGCCAAATCTACCGCCAGTTGCCCATCGGCACAGCGGCTCCCAGCCGCGAGGAGCAGGCGTTGGTCCGTCATCACTTTGTGGGTTTCAAGGATGTTGCCGAGGCTTACAGTGCAGCGCAGTTCGAGAGTGATGTGTTGGCGTTGCTTCCCAGTTTGTGGCAACAATCGTCCCGCGTGGTGATGTGTGGTGGCTCCATGCTCTACATTGATGCCGTGTGCCGCGGCATTGATCAGATGCCCGACATCGCACCTGCCATTCGCCAGGCGGTGAAGGAAAAACTGCGTGACGAGGGGTTGGCCGCCCTTCAGGAAGAATTGCGCGAACTCGACCCCGCCTATTGGTCGCAAGTAGACCTGAAAAACCCCAGTCGTGTGCAACATGCCGTGGAGGTGTGCCGGCAGACCGGGGTGCCCTTTTCCACATTGCGCACAGGTTGCGCCAAGCCCCGCCCGTTCGACATCGTGAAAGTGTGCCTAAACGTGGAGCGTGAACAATTGTTTGACCGCATCAACCACCGTGTGCTCCGCATGATGGACGAGGGGCTCGAGGCCGAGGCCCAGGCAATGTATCCGCTGCGCCATCTCAACGCCCTCAACACGGTGGGCTACAAGGAGATGTTTGCCTATTTCGATGGCTTGATGGATCGTGAAACCGCCATAGCGCGCATCCAGAAGAATACTCGCGTCTACGCCAAGAAACAACTCACCTGGCACAAAAAGGACGACACCATGAACTGGTGCCGTCCCGAAGATTTGTTGGCCACTGTGGACAACTTGTTGTCGTTGCGTGTCATGGAGTCAGCAGCAGAGCCACCAGCGCCGTGAGGTCGGCGATACCTGTCTCTCCGTCGCCGTTCACATCGCTGCGCTCATTGCTTGACAGGTCCAGCACGAGTGCCACCAGTGCCGTGACATCGGGAATCCCCACTTCTCCATCACCGTTCACATCGCCCACCAGCGCCGGCATTGCCGGCATGTGCTTGTAGATGAGTTCCAGCCCCGTGACATCGAAGATGTACTCCTTGTCCTTGGTGGGCTTGGCTGTGTCGAATTGTACAGAATAGAAAGTGAGAGGATAATTGGCCAGTTTGGTGGTGTCGCACCACTCGAGGGTGGGAAAGTCGGTCACATAGTCGGTCTGTCCTTCGACCATTGTCAACTCCTTGCGCACGTTAATAATCTTCTTGTCGGTGAGCGAGGAGGTGAGCGTCACGGCTTCAACTCCGACCTCGCCAGGCCGAAAACGCACCCTCAGCGTGTCGGGCAACCCCCAAATGGTCACGTCCTTGTCCAGACTGAGATAGGGCGTGCGGGATGTGGTTCCCGTGTAAGTGACGCGGAAGCCTCCGCCGGGCAAAGACGTGAGTTCGCGGTTCTTGCCGCCACTTTGTTTCACGGCCCAAGTGGTGGGGTCCAGAGGTCCGTTTTCAATGGTGGTGACGCGTGCGCGCGGGTTTTGTACGCGCACCAGCACCGAGTCTTTGAATCCTTCACGCTCGGCCACCACATAGGTGATGCCGTCGCTCACAGCAGTGACGATGCCATCCTCGTTGACCGTGCACACACTCTCATCATTCGACCGCCAAGTGAATGTGTTGTTGGTCACCAAGTCGACGGCATAGCCGCTTTGTGCCTCCACAACCACGTCATAGGGGTGATAGACATCGATAACCACACTGTCGTCGCGCAGGCTCATGGCACCATTCATGATGGTCACCGGTTGGGTGGCAGTGATGCCATCGCCATAGGTGGCATAAAGGTTGCCCACGGCTGGTGTGATGGACGCGTGGAACGTGCCGTCGTCGTCAAATGTTCCCACTTGCGGGTCGCACGAGAAAGTGCAGCCTTCGAGGGTGCGTGTTTTGAGCAGTCCATACTGGTTGTATCCCCAGATGCCGAACGCTGTGCGTGCTGCCTGCGAGATGTTGTAGCACCGTGGTTCAAAAGCGATTTGTCCGATTTCGTCGTCGACAGGTGCCGTGGAAATCACCAGGCAGCCATTGCCCACGGCACGGATGGAGCCGTCGCTGGGACTGTTGATGACCTCATCATTCACCACGATGCACGACGACCCGCCGCCATCCAAGTTCACGGCGTTCACAGCCCCCAACCCTTGGAACACACCCATGGCCTCGATGAGCGTCACGCCCACCGAAGAGGCACTGCGGCCGTCGATGACCACAAAATAGAGGCGTGTGCTGTCGGCGTTGAAACCCAGGCACGTGCGCGGATGTCGCTCGGGCCAATCCTCCTGGAACTGGTCGTTGAGCATGATGATGTGATTGCTGCCCCCAATCATCTCCTTGAAAGTGATGTCGCGTCCGGGCTCTGATGCGAGCACGGTCTTGAAGGTGATGGTCACCTCATCGCCCACATTCATTTCCCCAGCGATAGACTCCTGCCCGCCGTGCAGCCACAGGAAAGCCTTGTCTTCGGGGATGGCTTCGGTGCCGGAGCAATCCTCGATGCTCTCGATCACGGCATGCTCCACTCCGTTGGGTTTCCATGCAAACGTGGTTCCCTCTTGGGGAGCCAGCAACACCAGTCGACCCTCGGGATTGTTGTAGATGGTGGGGCCGTAGTTGCGTGTGTAGAGCACGATGTTGTATCGTGGGTCGTTCACGCGGTTGATGGAAAACGACTTGTTGCCCACTTTCAGCGTTCCGGTGAATTTCACACGGTCGATGAATGGCTTGTGGTTGTCGTCGAGCACAAAACTGGCTCGGTTGTTGGGACTGATGTACACCTTTTCCTTGCTGATGTGCCCGCTGGTGGGAATGCCCACTTGCGAAGTGGGCGAGGTGGCAAAGAAGTCGCCGTTGGTTGCTCCCACCACCTCATGTCCTTCCCAGGAATTGCGTGCAATCATGCTTGTGGG
>CACZNP010000142.1 GCA_902782545.1 uncultured Bacteroidales bacterium | reverse complement strand
TTGGTGGTGAGGCGCGCCAACGTTTCCTTGACTTGACGTTGCACATCCTCTTCGCTCACTTCGGGCTTGAAGGGTCGTTTTTTCTTGTCCTTGCGCTTGTTGCCTTCGGCGGCTTGCTGTCCGCCCTTGCCCTTGGCGGCTTGTTGCTGTTGTGCCTGCTGCATCTGGGCAGCCTTGTCGACGTCGATTTTCTCTTTGCCTATGCGCTTGCGCTTTTTCTTGCCGGCAGCCTCGCCCTGGGCCTTGGCAATGCGCTCGCTGCGCTTTTCCTCCTTGGTCTTCTTCTTGGGACGCGTCAGTTGATTGATTGCCGACAAGTCGATTTTGTCCACCACTTTGATACTCGTCTTCAGTTGGGGCGTATCCAGCGTGAATACCTCGGGCTCACTTTTTTGCTCGGCAGGCTCAGATTGGGGAGTCGCAGGTGTCGTTGGCTCCGGAGTTACAGGCTCGGCAACCTGATTCTCAGGCTTGCTCTCGGGTGCGGGTTTTTCCTCCGCCACCACCTCGGCAACCTTGGGCTTCTCTTCCTTTTCAGGCTCCACGGCGGGCTTTGTCTCAGGAGCGGGTTTTTCTTCTTTGACAGGCTTCTGAGGTTTTCCCACCTTATCCAGGTCGATTTTCCCCAAGAAAGTGGGTTTTTGACCCGGGATCACCGTCTCAATTTCACCCCCTGATTGGGGAGCATCGTCTTTGGGTTTCTTTTTCTGGCGCTCCTTGGTTTGGGTCTCGCTCTTGAGTTTTTGCTCCATATCGGGACGGAATTCCTTGACAAGAATGGCATACAAATCGTCCTGAATGCGTACATTCACATTGGAGGTGTCGATTTCGTAACCTTTCTTGCGGAGGAATTCCTGGATAGTGGAACTGCCTACGTTTAGGTCTTTTATTACTTTACTGATTTTTATGGGCATAAGCGCAATGGTTTTATTGTCTTCTCTCTTTTACAGTTTCTCTTTATTCATCAAACTCGGCTTGCAGCACAGCCAGCAAGTTGTCGACAGTGCCTTCTTCCAAATCAGCCTTCTCGATGAGTTCTTCACGCGGGGTGCGGAGCACGGCCTTGGCGGTGGCGCAGCCCATGTTCTTCAGAGCCTCGATGACCCACTCATCGATTTCGTCCTTGAACTCGTCCAGATAGATGTCTTCCTCGCCTTCGCCTTCAATGTCGCGGTACACGTCAATCACGTAACCTGTGAGCATCGAAGCCAACTTGATGTTGAGTCCGCCTTTGCCAATAGCCAGCGACACCTCTTCGGGGCGCAGGAACACCTCGGCATGCTTGGTCTCGTCGTCGAGGCGAATCGATGAAATCTTGGCTGGGCTCAGCGCACGCTGGATGAGCAACTGCGGGTTGTTGGTGAAGTTGATCACATCAATGTTCTCGTTGCGCAACTCGCGCACGATGCCATGGATGCGGCTTCCCTTCACACCCACGCACGCTCCCACAGGGTCGATGCGGTCATCGTAACTCTCAACGGCGATCTTGGCGCGCTCTCCAGGGATGCGGGCCACGGCGCGGATCACAATGAGCCCGTCGTGGATTTCGGGCACCTCCAGTTCAAAGAGTCGGCGCAAGAAATTCTCGTCGGTGCGCGAGACAATGATTTTGGGGTTGTTGTTCTTGTTGTCAACATTGTAAATCACGGCGCGCACGTTATCACCCTTGCGGTACACGTCGGTGGGAATCTGCTGGTCTTTCGGCAGGAGCAACTCGTTCTTCTCCTCGTCGAGCAACAGCACCTCACGTTTCCACACCTGATACACCTCGCCCGATACCAGTTGTCCCTCTATGGCCTTGAATTTGTTGTAGATGGCATCCTTTTGCAAGTCCAGGATTTTGCTTGCCAGCGTTTGGCGCAGGTTCAGGATGGCGCGGCGGCCAAATTTGGCGAAGTCGATTTTGCGGGTGTGCTCCTCGCCCACCTCACAGTCGGGGTCATCATCGGCCTGGGCTTCGCTCAGCGTGATTTGCTTGTTGGGATTCACCTCTTCGCCATCGGGCACCACTTCCAGGTTCTGATAAATCTCGCAGTCGCCCTTGTCGGGGTTGACAATCACGTCGAAGTTGTCGTCGCTGCCAAACATCTTGGAGAGCACCGAACGGAACGATTCCTCGAGCACACTGATGAGTGTGGTCTTGTCGATGTTCTTCAACTCTTTGAACTCAGCAAATTGATCGGTCATGTTGACCGCTTCTTCTCTCTTAGCCATAGTGTTATTATACTTTTATGATATTCTTAGTGTATTTGATTTCGTCATAACGCATCGTGAGAGGCTGTTGTTGCACCACAGGGCGTTTCTTGCCTTCGATTTTCACTTTTGCCGGCACCTCCACGGTGAAGTCCTCGGCACCGACCTGGGTGAGGGTGCCGTGCAACTTGCGGCCGTCGGCGGTGAGCACTTCCACCTCTCCCCCCAGATTTTTCTCGTACTGCCGGGGAACAAGCAGTGGCGAAGTGATGCCGTAACTGCCCACGGTGAGTTCATAGTCTTCCACATCGCGGTCGAAGGCGGCCAGCACGGCGTTGTTCACACGCACGCAGTCGTCGATGGTCACATCGCCCATCGAGTCGAGCAGCACTTCCACGATGTTGTCGCGGCTCACAGTCACTTGCACCACAAACAACTCACTTCCTGCCAACTCAGCCTCAATCACACGGGTCAACTCTTGCTTGTCAATCATCACTTGCCTCTTTGGTCAATTTATAATAAAAACGAGGAAGCAGATGCCCCCTCTCACGAATGCGCTGCAAAGATAGCAATTTCGCGCAACGTGTGCAAATTGTGGCGCTTGCGACCTATCTTATCGGCGCACAGAAACCAAATTTTTATATTTTTTTAACGGTTTTGGCTCAATACTCCTTCGCAAACTTCCATCCGTCCCACACCAAGCGACGCTCCACGGTCTCACCGCCGGTGTAAATGGTCACCTGGATATCCTTGCCTTGGCGAGGCAGATGATACACGGCATAGGGCCTCGTTCGGAGCCACTCATCAAATTCGGCGCGGCTCATCAATCGAGGTTCAGTGGCATCAAGGTCGAGCACCGTCACTGTGTTGTCATCGTTGTAGTCCCACGTCACGCCCCACGACAAATCAATTCCCAGCCCCTCGGCAAGGATGTGTTTCAGGACATGAGTGGCATTGTCGTACAAGAAAAACTGCACGCCGTCGTACTGTCCCTCGCTGGCGCGTCCGTTCTCCATGAAATACACGCTTTGCGCCACAATTTTGTGCTTGCCGTCCTTGCAATTCCAGTAGCAATACTCCATGCAGCCATGCACGTCAAAGTCATCACCCTGGTAGTGGCAGTCATAGTCCACAAAGCCGTTGCGGCGGTCCACGTCAAGGCGCTCATTCCGTTGCTGGGAGCGGCCACGCAGATAGCGTTGCCAAGCATCATAGAAATCTCCAAAAAACTCGGGGTGTTCCTCTTCGTCTTGCAATGCGGTGACAAAATCCACAATCGACGGTGCCTTTCCCTTGTAGTGAACGATGCCATAGCCTTCGCACAGCACACTGTCGGGATAAACGCCCCCGGCATTCGCCGACATCAAACCGGCCACACAAAAAACTGCGCATATAACGATTGACCTCATAGTTTTCTCCTTTTTTCGCAAATGTACAAACATTTCCGCAAAATCCAAAACGAGCCGACCAATCCCTTTGCAACAGGGCAACGACGACCCACAGCGAAGACAAACACGGCACAACAGCAAACCTAAGCAATTCTTGTTTTGCGTTTTTTAACGATAGTGCAAGGGCGTTTGGTGCAACTTTTGCAATGCTTGTTGCATCAAATTGTGTAACTTTGCCATTTAAAGTACAAACCAACAGAAGAAAACAGGATGAGAAAACTATTGATATGGCTTGTGACGGCCGCGGGAATGGCCATGATGCTGACAGCGTGCGGTGGCAATCCCGTGGAGCAGGCCATGCGCGATGCCATGGTCCAGAAAGACACCACACAAGCGCGATTCGACTCTATCGCCTCGATGATCAAAGCGGGCAAAGAACGCTACAAAGAGTTCCTCACCCCTGAGGGCGACATTGATTATGCTGCTCTGGGCGCACTCGCCGACGAGGTGGGCAGTCGCCTGCGGCCACCCATGCACTGGAACATCGCGGCCTACGGCGTGCGGTCGCTTTCGCTCACGGTATATTTTGAGCGCAGCGGGTCCATGGTTCCCTACGACACGCCTGGCGGCCGTGGACAGTTGAAGAAGGCTGTGAATGACCTGATCAACTTCTTCCCCGCCCACGATGCCAGCCATGTGAACATCAACATCGTGAACGACAACATCTATCCCTACCAGGGCAGCATCGACACCTTCTTGCAAGACCGCAACATCTATGCCAGCACTGCCGGCATGGGCAATGCCAGTTTCACCGACTTCCAAAAGATTTTTAATGCCATTCTCACCGCACAACGGCCCGACAATGTGAGTGTGCTGGTCACCGACCTCATCTATTCACCGGCCGACACCAAAAATGTGAGCATCGACAAAATCTTCAACGAGGAGAACAGCCTGGCCACCAGCATCTTCAAGAACTACAAGGGCAAAAGTATCATCGTGAATCAACTCATGGGCGACTACCATGGCAAATACTACCCCTACAACGGACAGCCATTCAACTTCAACGGGCAACGACCGTTCTACATCATCGTCATTGCCGACAGTAAGGTGATGGATGCCATGGCGGCCAATGCCGACTTCAAGAACTTCATGAACCCGAACGGGGTGCGCAACAGTTACCGGTTCAACCAGGGGGGCAGCAACGTGGACTACGCCATCGTCCCCGACTGGAAAGACAATGCCGGGCGATTCCGCGTGGCACACGGCAAAGAAGGCACATTGACCAACTGCCAAGGCGACCGCAACACGGGAGTGCTGTGCTTCAGCATGGCTGTCGACATGACTGCTCTGCACAAAGACGACGCCACCCTGTGCAACCCCGCCAACTACACCGTGCAGAGCCTCACAGGGTTCAAACTTGCGGTGAAACCCATCACTCACGACATGTTCACGGGCAACAACAAGGCCTATCTTGAGGGAAAAACCCACTTGCTCACCCTCACCGGTGACTACAAGGGGCCCCGCGACCAGATTGCCCTGACGCTGCGCAACGAGTTGCCTGCGTGGATTGCTCAATCGACGGCCACCGACGACACCCGACCCAGCGGCAACGCATTTGCCACCACAACCTTGGGCCTGGCACCGTTCATGCAGGGCATCTACGACGCCTTCACTGTGGGCGGCAATTACTTCAGCCTCACTCTCACCCTTGAAAATTAATTCTTTCGATATGAAACATTTGGTTTATTTGATTACAGGCATCGTGCTGACCATCGTGTTCTTTGTGCTGGCCAGCAGTTCAGGTTTCAGCATCTACGAACGGCTCTATTACAGTCAGGGCTTCAACGACGCGCTTTACAACCACAACATGTATCCCACCATGGCACTGATCACCATCGCCATCACTTGGGGCGCGGCCGCAATCTACTACTACGTCATCAACTCGGTGAAGTTCGACCGTTGGTATCACTGGCTGGCTGTCGCGGCCATTGTGACGCTGCTGGTGCCCATCGTGTGCTACGCCTACAACGACGCCGTGTTTGCGCGCAATGGCTTGGGCTATATTGCCGAGAGCATTGTGTTCCAGTTGCAAAACCTGCTGTGGACACCGCTGCTGTTCATCATCGCTTCGTTTGCCATGCGCTGGTGGAGCAGCAATTGCCGCCACACGCCCATCCCGCAATAATCTCCCGTGGCAAGGTATAGACACTTATCCCCCCAACATATCACTTAATTATTCAACATGAGACTGTTTTTATTCGCTATAGGCGGCACAGGAAGCCGCGTTCTCAAGTCGCTCATCATGCTGTCGGCAGCAGGAGTGAAACCTCTTGACGAAAACGGCCAACCCGTGCGCGACCTGGAGATGGTACCCATCATCATCGACCCGCACAAGAGCAACGAGGACCTCAAGCGTACCGAGGCGCTGCTCAACGATTATCGGGTAATCCGCAACCGATTGTACGGCAACCAACTGAACGTGGACGGCTTTTTTGCCAATCGCATTGTCACACTGCGCGAAATCATGAGCAACACCAGCGTAACGCTCAACGACACGTTCATCTTCAACCTCGCCGCCGTGGAACACGACAAGTTCCGAGAGTTCATTGGTCATGCAACCATGAACGAGGCCAATCAGGCATTGACCTCGCTGCTGTTTGCCGACTACCAACGCGAGAACCATATGAACATCGGCTTTGTGGGTTCGCCCAACATTGGCAGTGTCGCCTTGAACGAAATCAAGGACAGCAATGAGTTCAAGGCGTTCTCCAATGTGTTCAAGCAAGGCGACCGCATCTTCTTCATCAGTTCCATCTTCGGTGGAACGGGTGCAGCGGGATTCCCCATCATGGTCAAGAACATCCGTCAAGCGGCTAACCTCGAGGGCATCGAGAACCGCGACGCACTGAGCCGCGCACCCATCGGCGGGCTCACCGTGCTGCCTTACTTCAACCTCGAGGGCAGCAAGGATGATTCGCGCATTGCCACCAGCGATTTCATCGTCAAGACACAGAGCGCCCTTTACTACTACAAGGGAACCCTCACCGGCGCCAACGACAGCAACGTGAACACCATCTTCTACGTGGGCGACCAGGTGCGCTCCAACCCTTACCTCTACGACCCAGGAGAGCACGGACAGCGCAACAACGCCCACCTGGTGGAACTCGTGGGCGCCATGGCCCCGCTCCAGTTTGCCGGCATGCCCGACAGTCGGCTCACCGACCCCGACGGCTACCCGCTGCCCACCACGGCCTACGAGTTTGCCCTCGACAAAGACGTGCTCAACGTCAATTTCCTGGCGTTGGGTGCACGCACCCGCCAACTCATCTACAAACCCATGGTACGCTTCCACCTGCTGTTCCTGTACCTGCGCACGGGCTTCCGCGACATGATTGGACAGGGATTCACCGAGGACGCACCCAAAATCAAGAGCGACTTCACTGCCTCGCAGTTCTATCGCACACTCACCGACCAGTTCCTGCACGGCTACACCGATTGGCTCGTGGAGATGTACGACAACACCCGCTCGGTGGCACTGTTAAACATCGGCGAGAACGACATGTACCGCGCCATCGCCGACGTGGGGACTCGCAAGGGGTTGCTCGGCCACAAAAACGTGGACAACAACGTGTTCAAGGCCGAGATGAACCGCATCAGCCGCGACAACCCCAAGTACAGCGCCGCCACCGTTGAATACAAACTGCTCGACCTTTTCTGGCAAGCCGCCACCAAGATTATCGAAGAACGCTACGAAAACATCAACTGAGAATTCCTTAACTATGAGCAACATACTATCCTACAGCAACAAAACGACGAAGAACGGCGAGGAGGATTGGATTCCCGTAGAGCCGTACACCGACGACGACATCGCGCAAATCAAGGACCCCGACGGTGGCCTTGCCGAGAACCCGCGCACGGCCATTCCAAGCCCATTTGCACAACTGGATTTGGTGAAAAACGCGTTTAAGAATTTGGCCAATCCACTGTTGCGCGGCGCAAAGATGAACGAGCGGCTGGTGTCGAATGCCCTGGACGTGGCGCAGTTATTTTTCGACTTCGAGAACCACAAGAACATGCTGCGCATCGTGCGCTGGAACCGCGACGAAGAAATCGCACGACTCAAAAGCGATCCCAAACACCGCCTCTACGGTGAGACGCTCGATCTGTTTTTGCACAGCGACCGCATCTACAACTTCGACCTGCTCACCGACTGGTACATCATCCTGTGGGGAGGCCGTGTGCTGGGCGGCACATCTCCGTCGTCGCTGGTCATGGCCGCACCTGCCGCCAGCGCCATCGACGAGATCAAAGTGGAACAGGGTGTGGCTCTCTTTGGCTCTCTGCGCCCGTTGTGGCAGCGCGACGACGACTTCGTGTTTTACTTGTATCTGCTGTTCAACGCCTATCCCTCGCTGCGCGAGCACGTGGGTGAGGTCTATGCCTACATGATGGCAAATGTGGACTTCCTGCGACAGCACAAGCCCGATTTGTACCGCCGTATCACCGAGGTCATCCCCAATTTGGGTGCCTTGAACCGTGAGCATGCTCCCGCCGTGCTGGAACAGATCGAACAACGGTATGACTCGTTCGGTGGCGGAGTGGATGTGAACATCTTGGGAGCGCGTCTTTACCACAAGCGCGTGACCGATATCCGCACGACAGCAGCCAACAGCGACTTTGTCATTGCCCCCGATCTGCCACAGCCCGAAGGCGAGGAATTGCCCCTGGTGCTGGTGAGCGGATTCAACGGTGCCGTGGACCACTTCCGCTATGTGGACAAGGACTGGGACAGCGCCACACAGGTGTTTGCCGATGGGGTGCCCATGTCCAAGCGCATCCTGCCCGACACCAGCACGCAATACCCATTCCTCACCACTCACGATTTCTTGCAGGACACGTTGGTGCGTCTGAACTGCGCCATCGATGATGCACATTACTTCGACGGCAACTTGCACACCAGCGACCCGCAGCACCAACACGGCTATCTGCTGCCCATCAAGCCGGAGTTCTTCAAATACTTCTCGACCGATTACCTCACCGGATCGGTGGCGGGCCGACACGTTATCGACATCGAGGAATGGCCCGACGGAAGCGTGAGCGTGACGTTGCGCATCCGCGTGAAGAAAACCAACCGCTACTTGGAATTCTCACGAAAATATTTTGTTATCGCCGATCACACATGGACTTTCGACGAGCACCGTGGCACCGGACGCATCGTGGACGCACCGCTGTCCACCGCCATTTTCCCCTTTGTGCGTACAAGCGTGAACGATGACTACACCGTGCAACTGTTCACCATGATTGAGAACGGTGGTGGAGAGTTGCGTTTCTGGGCCAATGGCATGAAGAACGATTCCATCACTGTGGCTCAGAAGGTGCGCACAAAAACAGGATTCACCACCACCTACTACGATATCAATGGCAGTTTCGACATGGCCGAAGCCATCGTGCAGAACGCTTTCGGCACGTTCCACGGCATGATTCTGCCTCTGTGGAAGCCCTATGCCGCCAGCGCCAAGGAACTGATTTTCGCAGTGGACTTCGGCACCACCAACACGCATGTGGAATGGGCCGAGAAGGGCCATCCCAGCCAGCCCATCACCTTCACCTACGGCGACCAGCAAGTACTCATCGCCTCGCTTCACAAACCGGGCACACTGGCCTATGCCGAACAGGTGCAACGCGTGGAGTTCCTGCCCCGTGAGATTGACAATGTGTATGGATTCCCCTTGCGGTCGGCACTGGCCTCCAATGCTAACAGCGCCGCCGGCACCAAGTTGTTCCACGACTTGAACATCCCGTTCCTCTACGAGCGGCAATACTTCTACGGTTACGATGTGACCACCAACCTCAAGTGGATGGGTAATTCCACGCTGGCCAAGGAGTTCCTTCGCGAGGTGATGTTGCTCATCAAGGCCAAGGCACTGCTTGAGAATGCCGACTTGCGGCGCACCGAGGTCATCTACTTCTTCCCGGTGAGCATGGGTGGAAATGACCGGAGGCAACTCAAGGACGCCTGGGAGGAATTGTTCAACACCTATATGGGCGGCGAATTGGACCACTTGCACTCCTACCCCGAGTCGATTGCTCCAGCCTATTTCTACAGTGGCGCCGAAGTGGCCGGCAGCAGTTATGTGTCAATCGACATCGGTGGAGGCACCAGTGATACCGTTGTCTATCAACCCACCCCCGACCGCTTGCACTCGGTGCCGGTGGCGATTTCATCGTTCCGCTTTGCGGGAAATGCTGTCTTTGGAGATGCCTTTGGCGACAAGGACGCCGACAACAACCCGCTGTTGCAGCACTACACCAAATATTTCCTGCGGCTCATCGAGAACGACAAAGGCAACAACATCGGCTACCTGAACAGCATCATGCACGACATCATGAAGCAAAAGCGCAGCGAGGACATCAATGCCTTCCTGTTCTCGATTGAAAACGTGGAGGAACTGCGCAACCTGCGCATCATCGACCGCAACCTCTACAGTTACAATGCCCTGTTGCGCAACGACGGACAGCGTAAAATCATTTTCATGTACTTCTACGCCGCCATCATCTACTACATTGCAAGTGCTATGCGCGCACGCAACTTCGAGATGCCCAAGCAAATCTACTTTAGCGGCACTGGCTCGAAAATCCTGAACATTCTGGGCAGCCGGGAGCAAATCAATGAGTTCACTCAAACCATCATTGAGCGTGTGTTCGCCCAGCGATACACCGAGCGGTTCGAAATCAAGATTGAGAATGAATGCCCCAAGCAAATCACGTGCCGGGGTGGCATCAAACTCGAGAACCAGCGCTTG
>CACZNP010000141.1 GCA_902782545.1 uncultured Bacteroidales bacterium | reverse complement strand
TACGTTCATCTTTTGTAAGACCCTTCAGTCTCACTCGTAGTTTATCTTCAGGATTAGCGCTTCGGTCGTTTGAAATCTGTTTCGCGATTTCATCTAATTTCCCGCGACGGACTTTACTAAAGCCGTCTATCAATGAATACCTGTCGTCCTCTTTCAGAGAATACTGCTCAGCAAGTTTCTCGTAATGGGTGGGGTTCAAGCCAAGACCTTCCTTCACCTTCGCATAAAGTTCGTCATACGGTTCCCTCGACTTCTCACCCTCTACATACTTGTCAAGGATTGTCTTGTTGAACTCGTTGTCAAAGCGAGGCTTGCAGTATGTTGAGGCTTTGCCTCGAAATTACGCGGCGCCTCGGCAATAAATCTGAAAATTTTTGATTTTCATTTTGTATTTCGCTCGGCTTGCAGTAATTTTGCACTAAAATTAAAAGATATCGATTATGCTTATTGACAAAATAGAAGCCATCAAGGCACAATTGGCCGAGTTGCATGCCGACAACGAGGAAGCCCTTGAGATGTTGCGCATCAAGTATCTGAGTAAAAAAGGTGAAATCACGGCGCTGTTCAACGATTTCCGTGAGGTGGCCCCTGAGCAGAAGAAAGAGTTGGGCATGAGACTCAACGAACTCAAAACGCTTGCTTCCGACCGCATCAACGCACTGCGTGACTCTTTCAAAGGAAAGGCCAAGGAACAAAACAAAATCGACATCACGCGTCCTGCCTCACCCCAGACGCTGGGCACCCGCCATCCCATCTCGGTGGTGCGCAAACAAATCATCGACATCTTCTCACGGCTGGGCTTCACTCTGGCCGATGGCCCGGAGGTGGAGGACGATTGGCACGTGTTCAGCGCGCTCAACTTTGCCGCCGACCATCCCGCGCGCGACATGCAGGACACTTTCTTCGTCGAGAAGAACGAGCAAGACGTCACCCGCAACATTGTGCTGCGGTCACACACCAGTTCGGTGCAAGTGCGCACCATGGATCACCAGCAGCCACCCATCCGCATCATTTGCCCGGGACGTGTCTATCGCAACGAAGCCATCACCGCTCGCGCACACTGTTTCTTCCACCAAATCGAGGGTTTGTACATCGATAAGAACGTGTCGTTTGCCGACCTCAAGCAAGTGCTGCTCTACTTTGCCCAGGAACTGTTCGGTCCCGACACCAAAATCCGGCTGCGCCCCAGTTACTTCCCGTTCACCGAGCCCAGCGCCGAGATGGATGTCTCGTGCATGCTTTGCGGCGGCAAGGGTTGCGGATTCTGCAAGCACACCGGATGGGTCGAAATCCTGGGATGTGGCATGGTCGACCCCAATGTGCTCGAGGCCAGCGGCATCGACAGCAAAGTGTACACGGGCTATGCCTTCGGACTTGGCATTGAACGAATCACCAACCTCAAGTATATGGTGAAAGACCTGCGCATGTTCAGCGAGAACGATGTGCGATTCCTCGACGAGTTCACTGCTGCCCACTGATTTTGTCGGCAAATGACAATCAAAGAGCGATATGCCGGTGTGCTTGAGTATTTCATGCGCACCCAACCCAATCCCACCACCGAACTGGTCTACAACAACCCGTTTGAGATTCTGGTGGCGGTAATTCTTTCTGCCCAATGCACCGACAAACGTGTGAACATGGTCACACCTGCCCTGTTTCGGGCCTACCCCACTCCGCAAGCGATGGCCGCAGCCAGCGTTGACGACATCCTCCAGTACGTCAAGAGTGTGTCCTATCCCAATAGCAAAGCGCAGCACTTGCACGACATGTCGGCCATGCTGGTCGAGCAATTTGGCGGCATTGTACCCGATACCATGGAACGCCTCACCTCGCTGCCCGGCGTGGGACGCAAAACCGCCAACGTTATGTTGGGGCTGGTTTTCGGCAAGGCCGCAATTGCGGTCGACACGCACGTGTTTCGCGTGGCAAACCGGTTGGGCCTCGCCCATGGCAAAACTCCGCTCGAGGTGGAAAAGACCCTTACCCGTCACATCGCCCCCGAACTGCGCTTCAAGGCACATCATTGGATTTTGCTTCACGGGCGCTATGTGTGCAAAGCCATACGCCCCGACTGCCTCAACTGCTCACTCACCCATTGGTGCAAGCACTACTCCAGCAAGCAGTGAATGCAAAAAAACAGCGCTGTCACCTATGATATCAGGTAGTGGCAGCGCATTTTTTCTTAAAAAATACCTACAGAGCGTTAAAATATAGTTAAAATGTTTGTAGGTTCAATTTTTTTTTCTACTTTTGTATGTGTGTTTTTCATGGTATTAGATTATTAGTGTGAGGGCGTCGAGAGACAGCCTTCACATTTTTTATCTCCGCGAGGGCTTGAAACAGCGCGTGCGGTAGTCACAACTCACATTTCCTTTGGCAATGTTGTTGAGTTTGCCACGGATGAGTTGCTTGCGGATGGGCGAAATGCGATCCACAAAGATGGTTTTCTCCAAATGGTCGCACTCGTGTTGCACCACGCGTGCCAGATATCCCTCAATGTCTTCTTCGTGAGTCTGCCAGTTCTCATCGGTCCACTTGAGGTGGATGCGTTCATGGCGGGGCACACTCTCATGTATGCCGGGCACACTCAGGCAACCTTCCTCGCGGGTAACCGTGTTCACATTCTCATCAACAGTGACTTCTGGATTGATCAGCACCATGTTCTTACCGGCCAATTCAGGCATATCGTCCTTGAGGACGTCGACATCGATATACACCAAGCGCAGGCTCTCGCCCACTTGCGGTGCCGCGATGCCTATGCCATCGGTGGCATACATGGTTTCCTTCATGTTAGCAATGAGTTCGGCTAGTCCTGGCTCATCGGGGGTCACCATGCGCGTGTTGGTACGCAACACTGGGTGGCCGTAAAGGTAAATGGGAAGTACCATAGCAAACGATTTCTGTTCTCTTTGTTTCTATTATATTCTATTTGTGCGCAAAATTCTCATTTCCGTGAACTCAAGTAGTCATTCAGGATGATGGTGGCGGCGATGGTGTCCACGCGGTTCTTGTCGCGTCGGTCACTTTTTTTCATGCCGCCGTCAATCATCGCTTGGTGCGCGATCGAGGAGGTGAAACGCTCATCATACATCACCACCTCCATTTGTGGCAATGCACGATGCAGTTGCACCAAGAATGGCTCCAAGTAACGCATCGACTCGCTGGGCTCGCCGTTGAGTTGGGTGGGCTTGCCCACCACAATGCGGTCAACCGGCTCGCGCGCCACATAGTCCTTGATCCATTGCAGCACCGTGTGCGTGGGCAATGTCGCCACACCGCTCGCCACAATCTGCAGCGTGTCGGTCACAGCGACACCCGTGCGTTTGCGTCCAAAATCTATGCCCAGGATTCGACCCACAGTAACGGTTACAAATGATTAATCAATAACACCCAAAGGGTTTCAAACCTTATTTCTCTTGCATCATCTGGAAGAACTCCTCGTTGGTGCGTGAGCGTTCCATACGCTCCTTGACAAATTCCATCGCCTCGACCGAGGTGCGGTCGCTCAGGAAGCGACGGATGATCCACATGCGGTTCAAGGTGTCCTGATTCAGCAGCAGGTCGTCGCGGCGCGTGCTCGATGCCATCACATCCACGGCCGGGAAGATGCGCTTGTTGCTCAACTTGCGGTCCAGTTGCAACTCCATGTTGCCGGTGCCCTTGAACTCCTCAAAGATGACCTCGTCCATCTTCGAGCCGGTCTCGATCAGTGCCGTGGCGATAATGGTGAGGCTACCTCCGTTCTCAATGTTGCGGGCTGCACCGAAGAATCGCTTGGGGCGTTGCAGGGCGTTGGCATCGACACCACCCGACAAGATTTTGCCCGATGCCGGTGCAATTGTGTTGTAGGCACGTGCAAGGCGGGTGATGGAGTCGAGCAGAATCACCACATCGTGGCCGCATTCCACCAAGCGCTTGGCTTTGGAGAGCACCAAGTCGGCGATTTTCACATGGCGGTCGGCAGGCTCGTCGAAGGTCGAGGCAATGACCTCGGCATTCACGCTGCGTGCCATGTCGGTCACTTCCTCAGGACGCTCGTCAATGAGCAGGATAATCATATAGGTCTCGGGGTGGTTTTCCGAGATAGCGTTAGCAATATCCTTGAGCAGCACTGTCTTACCCGTCTTGGGAGGCGCCACGATGAGGCCGCGCTGTCCCTTGCCAATGGGAGCGAACATATCGACCACACGTTGCGAAATGTTGGGACGGTATTTGCTCACAAGGTCAAACTTCTCGTCGGGGAACAACGGCACCAGATGCTCAAAGGGGACACGGTCGCGCACATACTCTGGGGTGCGGCCGTTAATCAACGTCACCTGGCACAGAGGGAAGTATTTTTCTCCCTCTTTGGGTGGGCGGATGGTGCACTCAATCACATCACCGGTCTTCAAGCCATAAGTCTTGATTTGCGACTGCGACACATAGATGTCGTCGGGCGACGTGAGGTAATTGTAGTCACTCGAACGCAGGAAACCATAACCGTCGGGCATGATTTCGAGCACTCCCGTGCCATTGAGTATGCCCTCAAAGTTGTAGGGGCTGTCGGCATAGGGATTATCGTTTTGCTGCTGTTGCTGCTGTTGTTGCTGACGCTGGTTCTGTTTGTTCTTTTTATTCTTCTTGCCTTGTTGTTGCTGTCTGTCGGCCTTGGGCTCTTGGATGATGATGGGGGCTTTGGCGGCCTCTTCGGCTGCACGGCGGCGGTCCTCTTCGGCACGGCGAGCAGCCTCCTCACGTTCTTGTTGAGTGCGGGGCTTGAATGTGCCTCCGCCCGTGTTGAAGAAGGAATTCAGCGACATGGGCCGACGCGCTTCGGCGTCATCGGCCACTTCGGGGACCACATCAACGACCTGTGGTTGTGCATTGGCGGCTTGCACGTCCTCGGCAACAGGCTCCGTGGTTTCGGCCAAAACCTCTACAGGCTGTTCCTGCGGTTGTTCGGTGGCGTCACTGCGGCGGGAACGGCCTCGACGTCCTTTCTTGGGCTCCTCGGCGGCAGTCGCTTCGGTTGCTTCGGGCTGTGAGGGAGTTTCCTCTGGCTTTGCCTCTGCATTCGCTTCGGTTGCCTTTTCTTCGTCGGCAGTGCGGGCAGCCTTCTCGGCTGCCGATGGACGGCCACGTTTTTTCTTGGGTTTGGGCTCGGTTTCGGCCTCTTTATTGTCAACCTCTTTGTCTTTCGGGGTCTTGGCGGCTTTCACAGCCGCGGGAGTGTCGGCTGGGGCGGGTTCTTCTTTCTTGGGCTCCTTCTTGGGTTCCTCCTCTTTCTTGGGCTCCTCGGCGGGCTTTGCGGCTTTCTCAGCCTTGGGCTGACGGCCGCGTTTGCGTTTTGCCTTGGGTTGCGGAGCGGGGGCGTTCTGACTCTCGGTGATGGCTTGCTGGTCCAGGATTTGATAGACCAACTCCTCCGTGTCGACAGAGTCCACTTTCTTGATACCCATAGATTTGGCGAGTTCTTTGAGTTGCGCCTCGCCCATTGCGCTCAATTCATTGATGTTATACATATAAATATGCGTAGTTTGTGAATGATCTTTATTCTGTTCACATGGCTCTGCCACATGAGTGCATGCTCAGTACGAAGCACGACTTGTAGAATAACGAATGATTAGATTGTAATTGATTGATTAATTCTTGGGAATGGCAATTTCGAATCCACTGTTTTGATTGGGCGGCCATTACACGGCCTTTATTGCCATTTGCAATGCAAAGATAAGTATTTTTCACCAATTAAGAAAAAAAATTCGTAATTTTACACCCACAAATGGAGTTTGACCCGAAAAAAATAGCATCGCACGTCGATTTGCCCATTTTTCACCTTGTGGGGCAAGTAGCCGATGAACTGCACCGGCAGTGCTATGTGGTGGGGGGATATGTTCGCGACATTTTCCTCGACCGCCCATCGTCCGACATGGACTTTGTCACCGTGGGCAGCGGCATTGAGGTGGCACAGGCAGTGGCGGCGCGCATCGGCCATGGCGCTCACCTGTCGGTATTCAAGACCTACGGCACCGCACAGGTCAAAACGCACGATTGGGAACTGGAATTTGTGGGTGCAAGGCGCGAGAGTTACAACCGCAACAGCCGCAACCCCATCGTGGAGGACGGGACTCTCGACGATGACCAACGACGCCGCGATTTCACCATCAATGCCATGGCCGTGTGCATCAATGCCGACCGCTACGGCACGTTGCTTGATCCTTTTGATGGCTTGAACGACCTGCAGCGACGCATCATCCGCACTCCGCTCGACCCCGACATCACCTTCAGCGACGACCCGTTGCGAATGATGCGGGCAGTGCGGTTTGCCACACAACTTGCCTTCGACATCCATCCCGTCACGATGCAAGCCATTCGGCGCAACGCACGACGCATTGGCATCATCACACGTGAGCGCATTGCCGACGAACTCATGAAAATCATGCGTTCGGCACAACCCTCACGGGGTTTTCTCTTGTTGGAGCAAGTGGGGTTGCTGCCTCTCATTTTCCCTGAGTTGGCGGCTCTCAAGGGGGTGGACAATTCCCATGGCCGAGGCCACAAGGACAATTTCCGACACACCCTGCAGGTGCTCGACAACGTGGCGGCTGCCAGCGACAACGAGTGGCTGCGGTGGGCGGCACTGATGCACGACATTGGCAAACCCGCCACCAAGCGCTGGGACGATTCCCTGGGATGGACGTTCCACAACCACAATTTCGTGGGAGAGAAGATGGTGCCGCGCATCTTTTCCAGAATGCGATTGCCCCTGAACGAGCACATGAAATATGTCAAAAAACTCGTGGGACTTCACATGCGCCCCATCGCCCTGGTTGAGGATGAAGTGACCGACAGCGCAGTCAGGCGCTTGCTTTTCGATGCCGGCAACGATATCGACGACCTGATGCTGCTCTGCAGGGCCGACATCACCAGCAAGAACCAACAAAAGGTGCAGCGCTTCAAGGAAAATTTTGACCTGGTCAAGCGCAAACTGGTCGACATTGAGGAAAAAGACCGGGTGCGCAATTTCCAGCCACCCGTCGACGGAGAAGAAATCATGGCCACCTTCGGCCTCCCACCATCCTTGCCTGTGGGGCAAATCAAGGACGCCATCAAGGACGCCATCCTCGACGGAGCCATTGCCAACGACTATACCCAGGCCTACCGGCTGATGATGAGCCGGGCGGCAGGGTTGGGCATCAAACCTGTGAACGAAGGCACATTGCACCACACCACCATCGAAACACCACTGGGACCTCTCACCATTGCGGCTACAACACAAGGCATTGTATGGGTACAGTTTGACACCAAAAGCGACCAGTTGTCAAAAATTGGCAAACAGATGGGTTTGCAGGTCATCGAGGCCCACACCCCACTCATCGACCATTGTGCGGCACAACTCAAGGACTACTTTGCGGGGCAGCGACAATCGTTCTCATTGCCCTTGCACATGACGGGAACCGACTTCCAGCGCCAGGCATGGCAAGTGCTGCTTTCCATCCCCTATGGACACACCATCAGTTACAAGGAACAGGCAGCACGGGTGGGACGTCCCACGGCATTCCGCGCAGTGGCACAAGCAAACCATGCCAACCCCATCTGCATTGTCGTGCCCTGCCATCGCGTCATTGCTGCCGACGGTGCCTTGGGAGGATATGGCGGGGGAATCGACCGCAAGCAGGCCCTCATCAGCCTGGAACAGGATGCGATTCACCGCTCCCAACCCCAACAATAGCATCTTCCACACCCACACAACACACCTTGCGATTACCGATTGGGCGAGAAAAATGGGCCATTGGTCGATTACTGTGCCCATGAGGGTTAAACGCAACGCGTTCCATCCAGTCCAAGTGACAAATCAACCAAACGTAAAAGCAATTGATATGAAACGATTCTCACTCCTTTTGCTCATCGCTGTTCTCACAGCGGGTATGGTGGCGGCACAGCCCCGCCACCGCACGGTAATTGTCCATCACGGACAATCGGGACGCTATGCGTTGTTCGACGACCACCGGCCTTCCTACTCGGCATGGCATCGCACCAACACCTACTTCGGGGTGCGGTTGGGACTCAATGCTGCCAGCGTGCGCAGCGAAGCCAACGCGCTCGACGGAAGCAGCCTCAAGGCGGGGCTGAACGTCGGCATCGTGGGGGGCGTGCAACTGAGCCATCGCACGCCAGTGTTTTTCGAGAGCGGATTGTTCTATAGCCAGAAAGGTGGAAAGAGCAACAACGTGATCACCGCGGGCGGAGGCAAAACCAAGTTCACCTACGGCCTTAATTACCTGGAAGTGCCGATTCTCATCAAGTACAAACACATAGCCGACTGGCGCAACAGGGTCACCATCGAACCCTTTGCCGGCGCTTTTGTGGGTGTGGGCGTGGGAGGTAACATCAAGGACTATGGCGACCGCGTGGCCTTTGACAGTTATGACAACGGATTCTTCAAGCGTGGCGATGCAGGCATCAAACTGGGATGTGGCGTGGGGTTCGGCATGGGTTACTTCGACGTGAGTTACGACATCGGACTGGCCAACGTGGGACAGGATGCCTTCGACGACACACACACCGGATGCCTCACGGTCAACATCGGCGTCAACTTCTGAGAGGCAGCCGCTCCTAATCACTTGGCTGCTTTGCGGCGGTTGCAATCACGGCACAGCACCTGGTTTCAGACACAAAGTCGCTGAAGCCGGGTTTTTCTGTTCTCTCACCCTACCCCTCTATCGATTCCTCTTGGATTTGAGGGGAGAGCGCACTCACCGAACATGTGCGGGTTGTTTATTTCGACAAATTTTTGTCACCGCCGGCACAACGATTTGCAAGTGACTCGAAAAAATGTTATCTTTGCCTAACCAAACTTGTTTACTAACATTTAAACCTAAACACAACACTATGGCAACTCCTCACAATTCAGCCCCCGATGGCGCTTTCGCTAAAACCGTACTCATGCCTGGCGACCCCTTGCGCGCAAAGCACGTGGCCGAAACCTACCTCGAAAATCCTCAACTGGTCACCTCGGTGCGTAATGTGTTGGGATACACCGGAACCTACAAGGGTGTTCCTGTTTCGGTGATGGCAAGCGGAATGGGCATGCCAAGCATCGGCATCTATTCCTACGAATTGTATAAATTCTACGGTGTGGAAAACATCATCCGCATTGGGTCGGCAGGCAGTTACACCGGCCGCTTGAACGTGCTGGATGTGGTGCTGGCAAATGCCGCCTACAGCGACTCGTCCTACGCCCTGGTGCACAATGGTACCACTGAGCACGAATTGTTGCCCAGCGCCGAACTCAACAACGTCATCCTTGAGAAAGCCAAGGAACTGGGCATCAACTGCCATCTGGGCAAGGTGCACTCGAGCGACGTGTTCTACGGAGGGCCCAAGGGAGAGAGTTGGCAGCAACTCGTGGAGCGCACAGGCGTGGAATGTGTCGAGATGGAGAGTTTCGCCCTCTTCGACAATGCCAACACCCTGGGCAAGCGTGCCGCATGTCTGCTCACCATCAGCGACTCGTTTGTGAGCCACAAGGAACTCACGGCCGATGAACGCCAAAAATCCTTTGGCGAGATGATGCGCCTGGCTCTCGAAGCCGCCATCGCACTCTGATGGGAAAATCTCTTACCGTTATCAACAACAATGCCGCCGGACATGAATCCGGCGGCATTGTTGTTTTGTGACAAAAGGGTGCTATTCTTGAGGCATTTTGTTTTCCTTGAATGTCACCAAACGGTTGTAGGCATAGTTGGCAAGTGTGTAGACCACCATGGCAATGACCATGACTATGTTCTGGCCCGACTTGGCCATGGGCAGGAACGGTATCACATCGTCGGGCAGTGATTTCCACCCCAAACCCTCGAGCAAGACCCAACTGACAATACCTTGCAGGGTAAGGCACAACAAGAAACCACCGCCAAAGAGCAAAGCCTCACGATGAACGTTGTTGTGGGTCTTGAACACCCAGTTGCGATTCCACAGGAAACTGTTGATCACACCCAGAATGTAGCCCACCACATTCGAGATACCGTACGACACCTCGGCTTTGGTGTTGAGCACATAGAAGGTGACAAGCGTGATGAGCGTGTTCATCACTCCAATCACGCAGTACTTGAGCAGTTGAACTGCCGTCTTTCTTAGTTCGGTTTGATCTATTTTCATAGCAGTCGGTCTCTTTCTGATTAGTTATGCATGGCCGGAAACGACCAATTGTGTTTCACGGCAAAGAAACGAAGCAAAATCACCAGCAACGCACAGGCCAATTGCTGGACTATGCTCACGCCACCCCACAGCCCGATGAGCCAGTAAACAATGCCGCCGGCTATGCATGCGGTAGCATAGATCTCGCGACGGAACACCAGCGGCACCTCATTGATGAAGATGTCGCGAAGCACACCGCCCATCGAACCTGTGATGGTACCCATCATGATGGCCACCCACATGGGATAGCCCATCATCAGGGTCTTGTAGATGCCCACGTCGACAAACAACGCAAGCCCAAAGGCATCAAAGATGTAGAACGTTCCTTCCAAACGTACCAAATACTTGCGGAAGATGATCACAACGGGCAGGGCGGCAACAGTGGCAATGGCATACCACGGATTGAGCATCCAGAACGGGTTGATGCCCAAGAACACATCGCGCATCGTGCCGCCGCCAATGGCGGTGACAAAACCAATGCTGTAGGCACCGAACCAGTCAAATTTCTTCACCGCAGCCAGACGGATGCCGCTGATGGCGTAGAAGACTGTTGCCACAATCTCGAGCACAAACTCGAATATGTCCATATCAACCAGCAGTTGTTGCATTTTCTCATTCAGTTACTGAAACAATTACGCCCAATTCCTGCACCTGGGTCAATACCGGGCAGTTGTCCATTGCCTGCCACACCACCAGCCGACGGGCGCAACGGGGCGACACCCCCCGGGCCACGGTCACTCGGTTTTGATATAGCGCCCCGAAACCCGTGCCCAGCCAGTTGCCATAGCGGTCGGCAAGGGTGAAATTCACCCGGTAACGCTCCACACGTGCGCTGTCACCTATCAAGTCCACAACGAGCGAGAGGTTGCGATAGCCATAGTCCATGGTGTGGCGCAGAGCCAACTCAATGTCGTAGGCACCCGCACTGTCGCCGTACTCCGGCTCAAAGGTGACGGGCATGGAGCGGTCCCAACCGTCGGCAGGCAAGTGAACATACTGTCCACGCGTAGCCTGGCTGGGATCACACCCCCACAACAGGAGAGCCACCACCACCAGGGTCAACACCTCACTGACGGGGCGACTGAGGACCCTGATGACGTTCTCTTTTATTATCTTGACCAAGGTTGCCATTGCGGCGTTGGAATTCATGATTGTTCTTGCCCTGCTGGGGCCTGCGACGAGGTGGCTGCTGGTCGCGGCGTTCACCGTGCACGACAGGATTGTTGTTGTCGCGGCGGCGGTCACCCGCAGTTTCGTGCGCTGGCTGCTGGGCACCATTGCCCTTCTTCTTTTTCTTCTTCTTTTTGTCGAAGCGGCTGATGCTGTCTTGTCCCAGAATATCGCCAAACGCTTTCTGCTCCAACTTGCGCTCATCGTCATCGAGTGTCAACTTGTCGGGCTTGATGCCGTTGCTGTTGAGTTTCATCACCTCGTTGACGCGGTCAGGGGTCAGCACCACGGTGTTCTCGGCCTGGTTCTTCTGGGTGGAATAAGTCATTTCTCGCTTGAGCACATCGCACTTGAACAGGTAGTATACCTTGTCCTTGGTCTCAAGCACCACATCGCGCGATGGCATCTTCTTGCTGGCTTCCACATAGGTGTCAACCTCGAAGTTGATGCAACACTTGAGTTTGGCACATTGGCCGGCCAATTTCTGGGGGTTGAGCGAGATGTCCTGGAAACGGGCAGCGCTCGTGGCAACTGACACAAAATTGGTCATCCAACTGGCACAACACATCGGACGCCCGCAAGGCCCAATGCCACCTATGCGGCCTGCCTCCTGGCGGGCACCGATTTGTTTCATCTCGACACGGATTTTGAACACATCGGCAAGCACCTTGATGAGTTGGCGAAAGTCCACGCGCTCATCGGCGATATAGTAGAAAATGGCTTTGTTGCCATCGCCTTGATACTCAACGTCACCGATTTTCATCTTCAAGCCCAGGTCGGCGGCTATCTTGCGAGAGCGGATCATGGTGTCGGTCTCGCGCGATTTGGCCTCTTCATAGCGTTCCATGTCGATGGCACGCGCCTTGCGGAACACACGCAGTATTTCGGCATCAGGACGCAAATTCACGCGTTTCATCTGCATCCGCACCAGCGGGCCTGTCAGTGCCACCTGACCGATGTCGTGCCCTGGGTTGGCCTCCACAGCCACCCAGTCGCCCTGATGGAGCGTCAGGTTGCTGCTGTTGCGGTAAAAACCGCGACGTGTGTTCTTGAAGTGCACCTCGACGATGTCGAATTGGGACGCATCGCCGGGCAAGTCGGCAAGCCAGTTGCAACTGTCGAGTTTGGAGCGCACCTCACAACCACCCCCGCAGCATGGATTGGCACACTCAATGCATGCCTCGCTGTCCAGGGGCAACTTCTCTCGATGGAGTTCCTCGTTCATGAGTGCGACAGGTTTATTTGGCGAAACTCACGGCACGGGTCTCACGGATGACGGTGATTCGCACTTGGCCCGGATAGGTGAGTTCGTCTTGTATCTTCTTGGCGATTTCGTTCGACAGTTGCTCGGTCTCGGCATCACTGATCTTGTCGGCGCCCACAATCACGCGCAACTCTCGTCCGGCCTGGATGGCATAAGTCTTCACCACGCCGGGATAGGACAATGCCAAACGCTCCAAGTCATTCAGACGCTTG
>CACZNP010000140.1 GCA_902782545.1 uncultured Bacteroidales bacterium | reverse complement strand
GGTGTAGCACAGTTGGTTAGCGCGCCACGTTCGGGACGTGGAGGTCGGAAGTTCGAGTCCTCTCACCCCGACTCTGAAAATCGGGAGACAGCATCGTTGCTGCTTCCCGATTTCTTTTTTCTCAACCCATCATGCACAAAAGAATGGTGGAGCCACAGGCGGGTCTCGCTTTCCCTCTGCGATGCGGCTCCTTCACTGGGGCAGAAGGGTGGATAGGACCCATCGGCACCCACCATGTGCGGTGAATGTGCATTTTTTATTGAAGTATTGGCTTTTTTTAGTAACTTGCGGCACTTTTCAACAATAAAACCGATGAAACGAACAGTCATACTTTTCTTGTCGACGCTTGCCCTGGCACTTGCCACACATGCGGCGGGTGACGATGCGCTGACCACACCATGGGCCTGCGGTTTCACAGCCGGAGCCGGCGCGCTGCTGCCCACAGGCCACCTGAAAGACAACTTCAAAGGCACCGCGGTGTTCACTGCCGGACTCACCGGCAACTACCACCAGTGGCGCCTGAATGTGGCCATGCACTACGGACAGCCCTCGTTCAAGCGTGACAACATCTACGATGTGCGCGACGAAGCAGGCCGCAACGCCCAACTCAACAGCGCCGCAAGCGCCAGCCAACTGGGCCTGGCCCTGCAACTGGGTTACACCGTTCCCTGCAACAACCGAGTGAGCATCACCCCATTGGCAGGAGCCTACTGGAGCCGGTACGGATGGCGGGTGAACGACATCATTTGGTCGAAAAACGACGAAGGCAACGATGTGTTTCAGGTGACCGACACGCACTCCACCAGCCTGAGCAACGTGAACTGGATGGCAGCCGTCGACATCGACATTGTGCTACACCGCCACATCACCCAGGAGCCATTTTTCCTGGGCGGGAAGCGTGCCCAATTGAGTTCGTCGCTGCGCATCACGCCCTTTGTGTCCCATGCGCGCTACAGCCACAGCAACCCCTCCGTGAGCGGAAACTTTGTGGGCATCACCGTGGCCTATTTGGGCCTGGCCAGGGGGCTGAATTATTAAAATTTGCCAAACACACAATGAAACACGGTTGTCATCAGTTCTACTAATGATGAAACGCACATTGGGCATAGTTCTGCTTGTGGTGCTGGCTTTACAGGCCATCGGTGCCCGGGCGCAAGAGTCGGTGGGTGCCATGACGGTGCCATCGGCCCTGCAACAGGTCTATGCCGGGATGTACCACTTTGTGGAACCCGAGACCGGCGACACACTGGCCATGCTGGTGTTCAACCCCATCACCATCTTCCCCGCCGAGCGGTTCAAGAACAAGAAGGAGGAAGAATTTTACTGGAAGACCGTGCGTGACGTGAAGCGCACCCTCCCCTACGCCAAACTCATCGGTGCCACACTGCTCGAAACCTACGAATACCTCGAGACGTACCAGACACAAAAACAAAAGCAGGAGTACCTGAAGCAGTTTGAAAAAGAGATTTTCAAGCAATACAAGCCCGAGATGAAGAAGATGACCAAGAATCAAGGAAAAATGCTCATCAAACTCATCAACCGCGAGACCAATCAAAAGAGTTACAGCATTGTCAAGGCATTTTTGGGCACCTTCAGGGCAGGTTTTTGGCAGACCTTCGGACGGTTCTTCGGCGTGAACCTGCGTCAGGGCTACCATCCCGAAAAGGACAAGACCGACGCCATGATTGAGCGCATTTGCGTGCGCGTGGAGTTGGGGGTACTGTAACCGATGTGGCCATGATATAAAAATAAAAAGACAAGGCGCTGGTTTTCAGCGCTTTGTTTTTATATTGATACACCCTTGAGGGGTTGACAAACGTCCCGCTCGCATCGTATCTTTGCATCAACTCATTGAGACAAAAAACAACATCCACATGAGTATTCTGGACGATGAGAGCGGGAAGTGACGACCCCCGCTCTTTTTTTCATGGTTACATTGGAAATGAGCGCCCCCAATGCCTACATCACTCGGCAGTGGCAACATAGGAAGCAAGAAATTGGCTCAGTGGCTCGTTGAGCCCCATCTTCTTGGCAATGCGCGATTTCTTGGTGTTCACATAGTTGATGTTGGTGTATCCCATGCACACAGTGATATCGGCATAGGTGAAGCCGCAGCACAACAGCCCGATGATGTAGAGTTCGTCGTCGGTGAGTGATGGGTGTTGCCGCTGGAGTCGGGTGATGACATTGTTGTACTGGGCATCGACAAAATAGCGCAAATTGCCCCAAAACCCGTCGGGGAGCCGCCCTTGCTCAATGCGTGTCTTGAACTGCTCCATGAAGCGCTCGGGCCGTTCACTGAATTTATAGGAAAGGTCGATCAGGGAGCGGATATTCTCGATTTGGCGCGAAAGAATCACCTTGAGTTGCGACTCATCGCTGACCGCGTCGAGCACCGTATCGGCCTTGGTGGCTCCCTCCAACTGCAGGCGTTCCATGAGTTCCATGCGTTCTTCCATCACCTGTCGCCGACGACGCAAATAATAGGCCACGGCTGCGGCAAGCAAGAGGAGTAACAAGCCGATGACCATCCACAACAGGGTGTTGCGCCGCTCGGCCTGTGCCAGCCGCAACTGCTCACGGTTCCTGTCCAGTCGACGCTCGGTCTCGACCAGTTGCTGCCGCAAACGGGCGTTGGTCACCGAATCGTTGAGTGCAGCCACACGCTCGCCCAGCAGATGAACCTGTTTGTAGTCACCACGAGACAGGGCAATTTCCCGCTCGGCAACAAGCCGCAAAGCCTCGTTGGCCAGCGAGGGTACCACTGTGGCGGCCTGATTGAGCATCCACTGCGCCGAATCGGCCTTACCCATTCTTGCCAGTGCCATGGCGGCATCGCAATAGGCCGCCTCGGGTGCGGGAGTGCAAGTGTGTATGCTCATGAGGGCCATTTGTTGCGCCAGCCTGTAGTTTCCATCAACATAGTGTGCCCGCGCCAATCCCTCCAGGGCCTCGCTTTGGCCCACCGTGTCGCCCCTGCCAGCCAGCAAATGGACGGCCCGGCTCAGGTAATGGCTGGCGCTGTCCACATTGCTTTTGCGGTATTGTGCCCCGATATTGCGCAGGCAGTTGATGATTTGGGTGGTGTCGGCCAAACGCTCATAGCAAGCCAGCGCGATGCGGTATTTGTCGATATCCTCATTGTTGGCCGCATAGGAGTTGGTGTAAAGTACCGCCATATGCAAATTGGCCCGCGCCTGTGTGGAAAAATCGGTACTGTCGGCCAGGGTGGCGGCTTGGTGATAACACTCCATTGCCTCCACTCCCCTACCCTGCAGTTCCAGTTTCACGCCCTGGTCGATGAGCGCGGCTGCGGTATCGGAGGCAGGGCGACTGCATCCCGCCATCAACAATGCCACCCATCCCACTGCCAGCAGGAGGGTTTTTGCCATCGCCGATTTCATTGTCAACAGGCCGGTCGACACTTGAGACTTGTTGCTTGACACTGATTCAGTATTGTTCGTTCTCGTTGGGAAAATCGCCGTTTTTCACATCGATGATGTAGTTGCCCACTGAGTCGATGATCTGTTCTCCCAAATTGTTGTACACACGCAAGAATTTGGGCTTGAATGAACGGTTCAGTCCCAGCATATCGTGTGCCACCAGCACCTGTCCGGCACAAGCCGGCCCTGCACCGATGCCAATGATGGGCACACTCACGCTCTGGGTAACCTTGGCGGCCAATTCGGCCGGGATTTTCTCCAGCACGATGGCAAAGCAACCCGCCTCGTCGAGCACTTTTGCGTCGGCAATGAGTCGCAGCGCCTCGGCCTCGTCGGTGGCGCGAGTGGCATAGGTTCCGAATTTGTTGATTGACTGTGGGGTGAGTCCCAAGTGTCCCATCACCGGAATGCCCGCCCTCAAAATCATCTCGATAGCGCCCCGCATTTCGCGTCCGCCCTCGAGTTTCACGCCATCGGCACCCGTTTCGCGCATGATGCGCACGGCATTGCGTTGTGCCTCGATGGGGTCGCCTTGATAGGACCCGAAGGGCATATCGACCAGCACCATGGCACGCTTTGCGGCCCTGGCCACCGTGCGTCCGTAGACAATCATGTCGTCGACGGTGATGGGCAGTGTTGTGTCGTGCCCTTGCATGACATTGCTGGCACTGTCGCCCACCAGGATAATGTCGATTCCGGCTTGGTCGACGAGCGATGCCATCGTGTAGTCATAGGAAGTGATCATTGCGATTTTCTCACCAGCCAGCATCATGTCCTTGATGCGCTTGGTGGTGACCTTTTTGGGGTCGGTTGGGGTATAAGTTGACATGGTTTTTCCTGTTTGTAAATAAACAACGGATGCAAAGATAATGATTTTTAAAACACACTGGCCGTTTTTTTCAGTTTTTTCGGGCACCGTGCCCACGCTGGCCACCGGTTTTACCGCCGAGAAAAGGAGTTTTGGGCAAATTGCGCACGGAATTTGATGTTTGGTGGGTATTTTTTCGTAACTTTGCACCCTCAAAAAAACCGACAAAAACCGACTCCATGGCAGCCATCGATTTCACATGGACCCAAGCACTGATGACCGCGGCACTGGGCGTGCTGTGCGGCCTGCTCAACGTGCTGGCTGCCGGAGGCTCGCTGATCGCGGTGCCGTTTCTCATCTTCCTGGGCCTTCCTGCCAACGTGGCCAATGCGACCAACCGCGTGGCAATCCTGCTGCAAAACATCGTGTCGACGGGCACCTACAAGCACGAGAAGATGCTCGATTTCAAAACCGATTCCTTTGCCCTGCTGCCACTGGCGCTGGGCGGTGTGGTCGGAGCCATACTTGCTGTGGACATCGACGAGCAACTGTTGCGCAAGGTAATCGGTGTGATTTTGGTGGTCATGTTCTTCTTGATGATGCAAAATCCTGCATCGTGGGAGCACACCGCCCACAAGCAAGGACTCATCACCAACAAATGGGTGCGGCGGGTGATCTATTTTGCGCTGGGTGTGTACGGGGGATTCATACAAATGGGCATCGGGTTTTTCCTGCTGGCGATGCTCGTATTGGGACAAGGGTTTAACCTGCTCAAAGCCAATGCCGTGAAGGTGTTGTGCATTCTCACGTTCACCATTGTTGCCCTGGCCATTTTCTCGTCGAACGGTCTGGTGGCTTGGCATGTGGGCTTGGCGCTGGCATGCGGAAACATGGTGGGCGCATGGTTGGGTGTAAAATACAGCATGCGGCTGGGATCCCGCCGCATGCGTTATGTGCTGTTGGCTGCACTTGCCATCGCAGCCACTTATCTATTCCTCTCGTGAATTGTCAGCCGTCAAAACGGCTTGCCCTCGGTGCCGGTAAACGACTGGAACAAGGCATTGGCCAGGCTCGACGCACCGATTCGGAAACGCTCGTTGGTGAGCCATTCCTCTCCTAAAATTTCCTTGACCAGCGTGTAATACTTCACTGCGTCCTCGGTGCTGCGTATGCCGCCCGAAGCCTTGAAGCCCACCACCTTGCCTGTCTTCTCAAAGTATTCGCGGATACAGCGGCACATCACGTAGGCCGCCTCGAGCGATGCTCCAGGATAGCCCTTGCCGGTGGACGTCTTGATGAAGTCGGCGCCAGAATACATCGACAAGATGCTGGCACGACGGATGTTGTCGGCGCTCTTGAGCAGTCCCGTCTCCAGAATGACCTTGAGCGGTCTGTCACCCACGGTCTGCTTGAGTTCGAAGATCTCGTCGCACAACTCCTCCCAGGCTCCATCGCGGAAATAGCCCACGTTGAGCACCACATCGACCTCGTCGGCGCCATCCTGGATGGCAAGGGCGGTCTCGGCAATCTTGGTCTCTATATGGGCCTGTGACGAGGGGAAGCAAGCGCTGCACACAGCCACATCGACGCCACTCACCTCAAGAGTGGAGCGCACGACTTGCGCAAAGTTGCTGTAGACGCAAATCGCAGCCACATTCTTGAACTGCGGGTAGTTCTCATCGAACTGGTTCACCCGTTGCACAAACTGAGCCACCGTGCTCTCGCTATCCTCGGTGTTGAGTGTGGTCAAGTCCACACAATTGAGCAAGAATTGTGCCACCTCGGGAGTAAAATTCTCCTCATAGTGCTCTGCCAAAATGCGCTCGACAGCAGCATGCACAGCCACATCATCGGTCTCGACCGCACTGGCATCGACAACAGCCTCGTAGCGGTTGGGGTTCATTTCATGGTCGTGGTCGTGGTTGTGTTCACAACCGCAATTGCAATGTTCGTGTTGGTTCATAGTTTAATGATTTATTAAATGGATTTCAGTTTTTCGTTGTCGAGATGCCGGTGGGAATCTCGGGCTGTTTTCTTGGCAAAATTCTGCTCGAGAGCCTCGGTCAAGTCCACGCCCGTCTGATTGGCCAAACAGATGACCACCCAGAGCACATCGGCCAATTCGTCGGCCAGCGACTTGTCTTTCTCGCTGGGTTTGGCCGATTGTTCGCCATAACGGCGGGCAATGATACGTGCCACCTCCCCCACTTCCTCGGTGAGGACCGCCATATTGGTCAACTCGCTGAAGTAGCGCACGCCGTAGGTCTTGATCCAGCGGTCCACCCGCTCTTGTGCTTCTTGAATCGTCATTTGTTGCAAATGTAGCATTTTTTTGCGACAAAACAAAGAGATTATTCACGCAAGCGCGAATCGATGATGATGGTCACCGGCCCATCGTTGACCAGCGACACCTGCATGCAGGCTCCGAACACCCCTCGCATCACCTCGTTGCCCAGCAGGCTGGAAAGCATGTCGCAATAGGCTTCGTAGAGGGGTACGGCCAACTCATGCCCGGCGGCACGGATATAACTGGGGCGATTGCCCTTGCGAGTACTCGCCGTGAGCGTGAACTGACTCACTGCCAGCACCTTGCCGTCCACATCCTTCACGCTGAGGTTCATCACACCTTGCTCATCGTCGAAGATGCGAAGGGCTGCAGTTTTAGCGGCCAGCCACCGCACATCGTCCAGGGTGTCGCCTTGCTGCACACCCACCAGCACCAACATACCGTGGCCAATGGCACTGTGCACAACCCCATCAATCTCGACACGGGCTTCGCTGACACGTTGAATTACCAATCTCATAATCAGTCATTATTTAGTTGATTGAACAACAATTCGGCTTTTTGAGGCCCAATGATGCCAGCCAATTCCTCGAGCGAAGCGTCACGAATGCGTTTCACGCTCTTGAAATGCTTGAGCAACTTCTGGCTTGTGACAGGGCCAATGCCCTTGACCTCATCGAGCACCGACGCCACCTGCCCCCTACCCCGCTGTGCCCGGTGGTGGGCAATGGCAAAGCGGTGCGCCTCGTCGCGCATGCGCTGCACCACGCGCAGCGACTCACTGTTTTTGTCGATGTAGAGCGGCACGCTGTCGCCAGGAAAATAGATTTCATCGAGCCGCTTGGCAATGCCAATGACTGCGATTTTTCCTTTCAGCCCGATGTCTTCGAGAGCCTCGAGCGCCGAACTCAGTTGGCCCTTTCCACCATCCAGCACAATGAGTTGCGGCAACTCCTCTCCATCGGCGAGCAGACGCGAGTATCGCCGGCTAATCACCTCACGCATCGAGGCGAAATCGTCAGGACCTTGCACCGTCTTGATGTTGAAGTGACGATAGTCTTTCTTCGCAGGTTTGGCATTACGGAACACCACACAGGATGCAACCGGATTGGCACCCGAGATATTGCTGTTGTCGAAACATTCCATGTGGCGTGGCAACACATCGAGATGAAAATCGCGCTGCAAAGTGGTGAGCGTGCGCGTTGTGCGCTGTTCGGGGTTGAGTTTCTCCATGCGCTTGTACTTGTCGGCGCGGAACTGCTCGGCATTCTTGAGCGAAATGTCAAGCAAGCGCCGCTTGTCGCCACGTTGGGGAATTGTAAAAACCATACCTGCGAACTCAACGTCGGGCTCGATATTCACCAACACCTCACGCACTTTGTCGCGCTGATAGGTGTCGGCAAATCTATTATGTATCTCATTGATTGCCAGCGACATAAGTTCCTCATCACCCGTCTCAACATTTTGCAGTTTATACTCCAAAGTGAGAGTTTGCACCACCGCCCCACCCCGCATGTGCATATAGTTGAAATAGGCCGATTGGTCATCGCGAATGAGCGCAAACACATCGATGTTGTGAATTGTGGGGCTCACAATCACCGAGCGTGCACGCACGCGCTCAATGAGTTTGTATTTGCGCTTGAGCACCTCGGCCTCCTCAAACTTCAGTTCGGCGGCGAGTTCGCTCATGGCGCCCATCAGGTAATCGGCAAGTTGCGCTGTGTCGCCATTCAATATTTGCTTGATTTCGTCAATGTACTGGCCATATTGTTCCTCGCTGACCAACCCCCGGCAACATCCCTCACAACGCTTGATGTGATACTGCAGGCACAAACGATGCTTGAGTTGGTCGATTGTTTCACGTGAAACATGGTGTGAGCACGTGCGGATGGGATACAGCAACCTGATGGTGTCAATCAGGGCACGGGCAACTTCCACTTTGGGATAGGGTCCAAAATATTTAGCGCCTTTTCGCACCGCGTCGCGGGTGATAAACACCCGGGGATACAATTCCTTTGTGACACAAATCCAGGGATAGGACTTATCGTCCTTGAGCAAGACATTGTAGCGCGGCTGCAACTCCTTGATGAGGCTATTCTCCAGGTCAAGGGCTTCCTCCTCGGTATTGACCACAGTGTACTCCAAATCCCAAATGTGCTTCACCAACAAATTGGTGCGCAGCACTGCATG
>CACZNP010000139.1 GCA_902782545.1 uncultured Bacteroidales bacterium | reverse complement strand
GCTTGAGAGGTACTGTTCAAATGCCTCGCGTTCCTCCTGCGTGTATTTGTCGGCAAAGTGCTTGTCGTCAAACAGGATGTCATGGGCAATGTAGTTGGTCTTGAAAATCTTGTAGTTGGCATGGATGGCATTGTCGATAATGCGGCACACACGGCGAATCACCAAGAGTTTGTCCAAGTCTTCGGGTATCTTGTCCAGTTCCTCGTTGATGCAAGGAGTGAACGAGTAATGCACATGTCCTTTTATGCCCATGATGCCCGTCTGCATGCTGATCAAGTCGTCCTCGGGGCTCTTTTTCCAGTTGGGATTCTTGCTCTTGCACAGGAACTCCTTGGCCTTAAGGTAGTCGTTGGGGTCATACTCGTAACTGATGGCCACTGGGGCGATGTTCAATTCCTTGAGGCTCTCGATGAACGACTTTTCGCGGTTGCCGTAGGTGAGCATCTTGATGAGGCTTTCCTGAGTGCGGTCGTTGCTGTCCTTGCAGCGTCCCTCGCGCTGTGCCAGCCAAATGGATGTGTGCTTTTGAGTGACGGCAAAGTGCATGTAGCCCGACAGTTGGATGGCAGCGGCCAGAGTCTGAATACGTCCCAAATTGCGCTTGACAATGAAACTCTTGTTCAGGCGCACCAACTTGTTGATCCAGTCGTAGATGAGCAGGTTGTTGCCTATGGCAATCTCGCACGATGGCAATCCCTCACAAAGCAGGATGTAGCCCAACTGTGCTGGGTCGAGCACGATGTCGCGGTGGTTGGTGATGTACAGGTAGGGAGTGTCTTTGTCCAGTTGGTCACGTCCGCTGTTGGTCAAGCCGTTGGTGGTCTTGGCGAGCAGGCCCTCGATGTATGGCTTCATGATTTTCAACTGGAACTCATGCTTGCTGTTGAGCGATAGCAACACATGCTTCAATTCTGAATACTTGTATCCGGGCAGCATCATTCTCACCACTTGCCGGAACATGGGCTCCTCGACCAGAATCGACATGGCATTGTGGAAGTCCTTGTCGGCAATGGGGCTGATGTCCTGAAACTCCGCAGGAGTTTTAACATTGATGTCTTCCATAAACAAACAGTATTTGGTTTTTAATAGTTATGTTTCTTGATTTCTCAACCTACAAAGATAATGAAAAAACTGAAGAATCCCCAACAAACGACCAAAATCGGTGTGTGGAGTCAAAAGAGAGGTATGTTTTTTCAGTGGCTGGCTACGTAGTCTCTCCAGCGGGCGATGAGGGCTGCCATGTCGGTGGGGATGGGGCTGTCGAAGTCCATTTGCTGTCCAGTGGCAGGGTGAACAAACCCCAATGTCTTGGCATGCAAAGCCTGTCGTGGGCACACTTTGAAGCAGTTGTGGATGAACTGTGTGTAACTGGCCGAACGGTTTCCCCGCAGGATTTGGTCGCCTCCGTAGCGTTCGTCATTGAAGAGAGGATGCCCCACGTGCTTCATGTGCACGCGGATTTGGTGGGTGCGTCCAGTCTCGAGTTGGCATTGTACCAGCGCCACGTGCAAGAGGTTTTCGAGGGTGTGGTAGTGTGTGACGGCATGCTTTCCCTGGTCACCATCTGGAAACACGCACATGGCCAGTCGGTCGCGTGGTGAGCGCCCAATGTTGCCAGTGATGGTTCCGTCGGTCTGTTTCATTTCCCCCCACACGAGAGCAACATATTGTCGCTTGGTGGTTTTGTTGAAGAACTGATTGCCCAGTGAGGTCTTCGCGCGAGGTGTCTTGGCCACGACAAGCAGTCCGCTGGTGTCTTTGTCGATGCGGTGCACCAGTCCCATGCGCGGGTCGGTCACATCATAGTCGGGGTTGTCCTTGAAGTGCCATGCCAAAGCGTTGACCAGTGTACCGTCGAAGTTGCCGTGGCCCGGATGGACACACATGCCGGCGGGTTTGTTGACCACGAGCAGTTCGTCGTCCTCATAGACGATGTCGAGCGGAATGTCTTGAGCCACGATTTCGTTCTCGTAGCGCGGACGGTCCATGACCACGCTGATGATGTCGCCCGGATGGACGCGGTAGTTCGACTTCACGGGCCGTCCGTTCACGCGGATGCATTCGGCGTCGGCGGCATTTTGGATACGGTTGCGTGCGGTGCCCTTGATGCGCTCCACAAGATACTTGTCGATGCGCAACAACACCTGCCCCCGCTCCACTTCGTAGCGATAGTGTTCCCAGTAATCTCGTCCGTTTTCGGTAAAGTCGGGGTCGGTGAAGTCGAGCTGAATGTCGGAGTCGTTACCCAGTTCGTCGTTGATATCGTCGAACTGGTCAATCATGTTTGGATTTCTCTTTGTCTTTCGACTTTTCTTTCTCTTTCTCTTTGGCCTTCTCCTTCTCCAGTTGCTCAAGTTCCTGCTGGAAGTTGTATTCCTCGATGGAATCGATGGTGGCGCTGTCGAGAATCATGTCGGGGCCCGTCAGGTCGATTGAGCCATCGCCAATGGTGAGCCTGACGAAAGCGTTGATAGGTACCATCTTGCCCGGTGCCACTTGATGACCGTTCACGTTGACTTGTAGCACGAGGCCTTTGTAGGGCGATGCCACGCTGTCCACCACCACGTTTTTGAATCCCATGGAGCGCAGGATGGCAAGTCCTTGACGTACCGAGATGTCGGTGAGTCGGGGCAATGACACCTCGCGGGCGTGCATGGCATTGACCTTGAGGTAGACGGTGCGTATGGCCTTGATGAAACTGCCCGCTTTGGGGTCTTGGTCGAGCACCACACCGGGCTGGCGCGTCTCGTCGTAGTTGGTCGAGTCGCTGATGTCCCAATTCAATCCGGCTGCATCGAGTTTGGCCACTGCTTGCTCAAGAGTGAGGTTCCGCACGTTGGGCACTTTGCGTTCCTGCCCGTGGGAAGTGAACACATCGATGAAGAGCATGGCAATATAGCCAATGGCGAAGGCTGCCAACAGCATGAGCACTGCATTGATCAGAATGGGGTGGCGCTCCCTGAAATCATCGAAAAAATTGTTCTTTTTTTTGTTCACGGTCCAGTAGTGTTATTCAATTCAGGGCAAAGGTACGAAAAAAATGGGACACTGATGCAGTATCCCGTTTTTTTTCGCGAAAGGTGAAGCGTGGGTGTTATTTTTTCTTGGTCGCAATCCGCTCGTAGACAGCCGCATCGATAACCGCCATGGTCACCAGGTTGACGATGTCGCGCATGGGTGTGTGGATGCTGGTGAAGTGGATGGGCTTGTTCAGACCAATCTGGATGGGGCCAATCACCTCGGCGGCTCCCATCTCGAGCAGCATCTGGAACACGGTGTTGGCGGCACTCAAGTTGGGGAAGACGAGCGTGTTCACGTCTTTGCCCTTGATGGTGTTGAATGGGAAGGTCTTGTCGCGCAATTGTTTGTTGAGGGCATACTGGATTTGCATCTCGCCGTCCACGGTGATGTTGGGATATTGCTCGTGGAGCACGTTCACTGCCTCGTGAATCTCTTTGGGACCATGCTCAGGGTTTGAGCCGAAGTTGCTGTAACTCACCATGGCCATGACGGGATAGTGGGCATAGTTGCGGACTGCCTCGTGGGTGAGCCGTGCAATGTCGACCAACTCGTGGGTGTCGTTGTTGTGGTTGATGGACGTGTCGGCAATGAAAAAGGCGCCACGCTTGGTGTTGAGGATGTGCATGGTGGCGAAGTGGTCATAGCCGGGTTTGATGCCGATGACCTCCTTGGCAATCTTGACGGTGTTGCCGCCGCCGGCATAGGTGCCTGTGATGAGAGCGTCGGCGTCGCCCGTTTCCACCATCATCATGCCAAAATAGTTGCGGTCGTACATCTTTTCGGCGGCCTCCATCAGGTTGATGCCGTTGCGCTGGTGCTTGCCAGCGAGCAGCCCGGCGAATTTCTTGCGCCTTGTTGACTCGCGGTCGTGGCGTGGATTGACGATGGTGATTCCCTTCAAGTCCAGGTCCAGGCGTTTGGCTCGCTTGGCAATCATCTCCTCGTTGCCCAGCAGGATGGGGTAGCAAGTGCCGTGCTGGAAGGCATAGACGGCCGCCTGCAGCATGTTGTCGGTGTTGGCTTGGGCAAAAACCACACGCTTGGGATGGCGCTTGGCCTCGTCGGTGAAGCGGCGCAACAACTTGTCGTCGTAGCCCATGAGTTTGCGCAACTCCATTCGGTAAGCGTCCATATCGTCGATGGGGCGTGTGGCCACGCCGCTGTCCATCGCAGCCTTTGCCACGGCGCTGCTCACCACTGTGATCAGGCGTGGGTCAAGGGCCTTGGGAAGGATGTATTGTGGCCCAAACTTGATGTTGTTCATCTTGTAGGCAGCGTTGACGATGGGTGGCACAGTGCGCTTGGCCAGGTCGGCGATGGCATGCACGGCAGCCAGTTCCATGTCGCTATTGATCTCGGTGGCTCCGCTGTCGATAGCCCCACGGAAGATGTAGGGGAAGCCCAGCACATTGTTGATTTGGTTGGGATAGTCGCTACGTCCGGTGGCAAAAATCAAGTCGGGGCGCGATGCTATGGCCTCATCGTAGGCAATCTCTGGGTCGGGATTGGCCAGGGCAAAGACAATGGGCTTCGCAGCCATGGATTGCACCATCTCGCGGGTGACAACGTCCTTGACCGACAATCCCAGAAACACATCGGCATCCTTCATGGCTTCGGCCAGGGTGGTGATGGGTCGGTCGGTGGCAAACTCACGCTTCTGCTCGTTGAGCCCCTCGCGGCGGGTGGAAATCACGCCCTTACTGTCGCACATGACAATGTTCTCGCGCCTCACGCCCAGTGCCATGCACAGCCGTGTGCAGCAGATAGCCGCTGCTCCGGCTCCGTTCACCACCAGGCGCACGTTTTGGGCTTTCTTGCCTTGGATTTCCAGTGCGTTGATAAGCCCTGCACCGCTGATGATGGCCGTTCCGTGCTGGTCGTCGTGCATCACGGGAATGTTGCATTCGGCTTTGAGTCGCCGTTCGATTTCGAAGCATTCGGGAGCCTTGATATCCTCCAGATTGATGCCTCCAAAAGTGGGCGATATGGCCTTGACCGTGCGGATGAACTGGTCTGGGTCGTGCTCATCGACTTCAATGTCGAAGCAGTCGAGCCCAGCGAATATTTTGAACAGCAACGCTTTTCCTTCCATCACGGGCTTGCCGGCCAGTGCACCGATGTTGCCCAGTCCCAGCACCGCGGTGCCGTTGCTCACCACTGCCATCAGGTTGCCTTTGTTGGTGTATTTGTAGGCATCGGCGGCATTTTCTTGGATTTCCAGGCAGGGATAGGCCACTCCTGGGGAGTAGGCCAGCGACAGGTCGGTCTGCGACTGATAGGGTTTTGTGGGAATGGTTTCAATTTTCCCGGGCTTGCCATCCATGTGATAGTCAAGCGCCATTTTCTTTGTTATCTTAGCCATGTTTTCACAGTAGTTTTTTGTGCGATCATTGACGGTGCTTGCACCGAATTCACAAAGTTAGCACTTTTGGGTGATATATTGGGAATAGAAACCCGAAAAAACATTTTTAATCGGGCATTTGATGATTGATTTTTGTGACGCGTATGGCCTCGCGGCTGCTTTTGCGTCGTCATGGTCTGGAGTTCGTTGGCTGTTGCTTGTGGATGGTTTGCAGTCGTCGGTGGTTTCTCATGGGTCAACAGGAAACAATCAGGGTGCCAGGCCTTGTGTTGGCTTGGCACCCTGCGTTGTCTTTGCTACTTGTGTGTGGTTAACCCACTTCGATGGTTCGTGTCAGTTTTTTGGGTTCTTCCTTTGCCTTTTTGGGCAGGGTGACGGTGAGAATGCCGTTCTCCACGCGTGCAGCAATCTGGTCGCTTTCCACGTCCTCGGGCAGAGTGTAGGACTGCTCGTAGTTGGTGTAGGAGAACTCGCGGCGCAGGTAGTGATGCTGCTTGTCCTCATCGTGGCTCTCGGTCTTGTTTTCGATGTGGATGGTGAGATTGCCGTCG
>CACZNP010000138.1 GCA_902782545.1 uncultured Bacteroidales bacterium | reverse complement strand
GTGATGTTGGCATTCTCATTGACGGCATCGAGCAATCCTGTCATGCCACTGTGGGTGAACGTGGAGTCGCCAATCACCGCAATGGCGGGATGGACGCCCACGTGAGCCGCCCCAATAGCCATGGTGAGAGAGGCACCCATTTCCACGCAAGTTTGGAAGGCATGGAAGGGGGCGAGCCAGCCGAGGGTGTAGCAGCCTATGTCGGCAAACACACGCGCCTCGTTGTATCGTGCCACCACATGGTTGAGTGCGGTGTAAAAGTCGCGATGGCCGCAACCCTGGCACAAAGCCGGCGGACGGGGCACGGTTACCTGCGAAACCTGAGGTGTGGGCAATGCTTCCATGCCCAATGCGCGACGCACGCAATCGGGGCCCAGTTCGCCCGTGCGTGGCAGAGTGTCATCCAGACGTCCCTTGATGGGCATCGGTTGGGGCAATACCCCGCGCAACATGTTTTCGACGAGTGGCTGCCCTTCTTCCATCACAAGAATCTCCTGGCACTCCTCGGCCATTTTGCGCACAAGCGCTTTGGGCAGGGGGTAGTGTGTGATTTTCAGCACAGGATAGGGGCATTTGCCATCAAAGTTTTCCATCAGGTAATTGTGCGCGATGCCGCATGCCACAATTCCCAAACGGTGGTTCTCGCCATCAACATAGGTGTTGTTGCCCATGCCGGCTGCATCCTCCTCAAAGGCAATGAAGTCCTTGACCAGTTGTTTGTTGCGAACTTTGGCATTGGCTGGCAAGAGTACCCACTGCCGAGGCTCTGTGGGATAGTGTGTGGCGTTTTGTTCACGCACTTCGCCCGTGAGCACGATGGCGCGTGAGTGTGCCATGCGGGTGGTGAGCCGCATCAGCACGGGAATGTGGTGCTCCTCGGAGTAATCAAAGGCGCATCGGACCATGTCATAGGCTTCTTGTTGACTGGAGGGCTCGAAGCAGGGCATCATGGCAAAGTTGGCATAGAAACGTGAGTCCTGCTCATTTTGTGAGGAGTGCATTGACGGATCGTCGCAAGCCACAATCACGAGTCCTCCGTTGGCCCCCGTCATGGCACTGTTGACAAAGGCGTCGGCACACACGTTCATGCCCACGTGTTTCATGCACACCATGGCGCGGTGTCCCGCATAACTCATGCCCAATGCTGCCTCCATCGCCGTTTTTTCGTTGCAACTCCAGTGGGCATGGACATTACGCTGGCGAGCCAACTCATTGCGTTGTATGAACTCGGTGATTTCGGTTGAAGGTGTGCCAGGATAAGCCCACACACCGCTCAAGCCGGCATGCAGCGCACCCAGAGCCAAGGCTTCGTCGCCCAGTAATAGGTTTTTGGTTTTCATCAGTACAGGTTAATCAGTTGTTTATGGTTGTGTGATAAGGTTTGTCATCGTTCCTTCAAAAGTGGTGCATCGCTATGCATCTTCAAAAAGCACCCCTAAATTACACACTATTTTTGACACTACCAAGTTTTAGGGGCAACAAAAAAATTGTTTTGCTAAAATTGTAGGCAATAACCCTTCTTGTGACATATTTTTTGTATATTTGTTGCATGAACCGATGGATTCGGTAGTAGAAAAACCATTAACATATCAGTAATAACCTTTTATTCAACCTTTTAACGACAACCATGGATACAGAACAGAAACTTCCCTCCATCCAGGAGGTTTTTGACTGGATGAGGAAACTCTATGACGAGAGTTATTCAGGGCTGACCCAACTGGAGAAAAACGAGCAACACATGTATGGCACGATGGTGACAACGCCCAGCGACAAGAAATTCATTGTGCGCATGCTCGACGAGACCAGCCAGGTGCGTGATACCCAAAAACTCGCGCGCCGTGTCAAGGATCTCATTGACCAGTACGGCATTCCCAAATTCCTCAATAAGACCGACCACGCCTTGTTCTGGATGTATCAGAAGTTTGCCTACATGCCCATGTTCAACTGGGTTGCGGTTCCCATCATCAAGTGGCGGTTGCGACGCGACACCAGCCGCGTGATTATCAATGCCGCCCGTCCCAACTTGACCAAGCACCTTGCCACTCGTTTTGACCAGAACATTGGCCAGAATGTGAACCTGCTCGGCGAGGTCGTCATTGGCGATGGCGAGGCCGACAAGCGTTACCAGTCCTATCTTGAGGCCCTCAAAGAACCGGACATCAATTATATCTCGGTGAAAATCTCGGGTATCTATGCGCAGACACATGCTCTGAACTACAAGGAGAGTTTTCCCGAACTCATTCGTCGCATGTCGGAATTGTACCAAGCGGCCATCGACAATCCCTACACCACCCCCGAAGGTGTCACACGCCCCAAATTCATCAACCTCGACATGGAAGAGTACAAGGATGCCCACCTCACCATGAAACTCTTCAAGGATGTGCTCTCGCTGCCGCAGTTCAAGAACTATGAGGCCGGTATCGTGGTTCAAGCCTATTTGCCCGATGCCTGGGGCTTCCAAAGCGAGTTGCTGGACTTTGCCCGTGAGCGTGTTGCCCAGGGCGGATCGCCCATCAAGATGCGCATTGTCAAAGGCTGTAACCTCGACATGGAAAACATCGTGAGCGACCTGCGCGGATGGCCCAACCCCGTGCGTCCCAACAAAACCGAGGTGGATGCCAACTATCTCCATCTCATTGAGCGTGGCCTCAAACCCGAGAATGCCAAGGTGCTCCACATAGGCATGGCCTCTCACAACCTGTTCACCATATCCTATGCCTACCTGCTGACGCAATTGTACAACACACCCAAGGATTGTTTCTGCTTCGAGATGCTTGAAGGCATGGCCAACCACGTGTGGCGTGCGCAAAAGAAATTGGGCAACCATGTGATTCTCTACACTCCGGTGGTGAAAAAGGAGCATTTCCTCAACGCCATTTCTTATCTGGTGCGCCGTATGGACGAGAACACGGCCCCCGACAACTTCCTCACCCATTCTTTCTCCCTAAAACCCGACTCCAAGGAGTGGAAAGAACTGGAGCGACAGTTCATTGAGGCCTATAACATGAAGGATCACCTCAATCACACCCCCACACGTACGCAAGACCGCAACATGCCTTATCAGGGCCAACAACCCCAAGACGAAATGATTAATGAGCCCGACACCGACTTCGACCGCTTCTGCAACCAGCAATGGGTGGAGAAAGTGTTTGCCAAGTGGAAGAGCGATGGCTCAAAGAGTGGTGCGAAAGCACAATGGGGTGATTGGAAACCGGGCGACCTGCTGCCCACACAGATTGGCGGTGAACTCGTCTACAACACAGACCAAGTTCAGTACTTCGACCGTTCACAAGAAGGCGATGTGCTTGTGTGCGAGATGTCGCGAGCCAACAAAGACCAAACAAAGAAAATCCTCGACATTGCCGAGGCCGACCCACAGTCCTGGCGAGACACCACCATCGAGCAGCGCCACCAAATCATGTACAAGGCTGCCAACATTCTGGGTGAGATGCGTGGCGACCTCAATGGCTCCATGTGCGCCATCACCGGCAAAACCATCGAGGAGGCCGATGTGGAAGTGTCAGAGGCCATTGACTACTGTCGCTACTACACCACCACCATGAAGAAGTATGCCGCTCTGCCCGACATTGAGATGAAGGCAAAGGGAACCGTCCTCGTGCTTTCGCCATGGAATTTCCCATGCGCCATTCCTGTGGGTGGGGTTGTGGCCGCTTTGGCAAGTGGCAATACCTGTATCCTCAAGCCCGCCACAGTGGCCGCGCCGGTGGCGTGGCTGTTTGCTCGCGCTTTCTGGGAAGCCGGTGTGCCCAAAGAAGCGCTCCAGGTGGTGATTACCGACCGTGAGGCCACACCTTTGCTCACATCATCGCCCGTGGTGAAGCACATCATTCTCACCGGCGGCACCGAAACGGCCCAAACCCTTGCCCATGCCAATCCTCGCAAACCACTGTCGGCCGAGACAGGCGGAAAGAATGTGATTATCTGTACCGCTATGGGCGACCGCGACCATGCCATCATGAATGCATGCCGCTCGGCCTTTGGCAACGCTGGGCAAAAATGCTCGGCTTGCTCATTGTTCCTTGTTGAGCGATCGGTCTATGACAATCCTGAGTTCTTCGAGAAACTCAAAGACTGCGCATCGTCGCTCAAAGTGGGAGGTGTGTGGAATCCGGGCAATATTGTGGGACCCATGATCACGAACCATAACGAGAAATTGGAGCGGGCTTTCCGTCTTGAGGAGGGAGAGCGCTGGCTCATTGCACCTGAGTTTGTCGATGAAAAGAAGTTCATCATGAAGCCTGCTGTAAAGGTTGATGTCAAGCCGGGCTCGTTCACTTTCCGCACCGAACTTTTCGCCCCGCTACTTGCTGTGGCTCCATTCGAAACGCTTGAAGAGGCAGTGCGCTTGGTCAATGGGCTTGATTACGGCCTGACCAGCGGGTTGCAGTCGCTCGATGAGCAGGAACAACGCTATTGGAAGGACCACATCGAGGCTGGCAACCTCTACATTAACCGTGGCATCACGGGTGCCGTTGTCAACCGCCAACCCTTTGGCGGAATGAAACTTTCGGCTTTTGGCCCAGGTCTCAAGGCGGGTGGTCCTAACTACTGCGCGCAATTCATGACCATTACCGACAAACCCGGCACTGCGACCGACTACGAGAAATCTTATGACCAATGGTATGAGAAAGAATTCAAGCATGCCCGCAACATCCAGCCAAAGATTCGTGGCGAGCAGAATGTGTTCCGCTATCTGCCGCTGAAGGGAGGTATGGTGTTGCGACTGTTCGGTGACGAGGTGCTCGAGCAGGTGAAGATGGTGCAGCGCGCCGCTGCCACCGTGGGCACACCGCTCACCCTATCGGCGGAGGCCGACAATGCGATGTTGTCCCAACTGTCAGGTGACATCCGACGGGAGTCGCTGGCCGAATTCTGTGCGTCGATGAAGAACTATGAGCGTGTGCGTACCATTTCGCGGCAAGTGCCCGATGAGGTGTTTGAAGCCGCCGCCCAGTGCGACCGCTATATAGCCCAGTCGCTCCCTGTGCGCAATGGACGTATGGAGTTGGCTCTCTACATCAAGGAGCAGTCAATCTCCTACGAGTATCATCGCTACGGCTCACAAATCGAGGTTCCCGAAGTGGAATGATCCGCTCATGACAACAGTGGTCCTCGCTTGACTGATACGTGCGGCTCACCTTCGGGCCGCACGCATTGTCGTAAAGAATTGCCAAAACACCGTTTTGCTCAAAATAAATCGTGGCGAAAGGGCGTTTTTCTCAATTATTTTCCTTATCTTTGTAATTTAAAAGAACCAACTATTATTTTCCATAACATAAACGCTTATGAATAAACTGATAACTTTGGAGCAAGCCGTTGAGAAAGTGCATGATGGCATGACAATCATGTTCGGCGGTTTTCTGGGTGTGGGTAGTGCCACGCAAATTATCGACGCCATCGTTGAGAAAGGTGTCAAAGACTTGACAATCATTGCCAATGACACGGCCTACGACGAGGTGGCCCATGGCAAGTTAGTGACTAACCATCAGGTGAAAAAAGCCATTGTCTCGCACACAGGCACCAACAAGCAGACGGCTTTGCAGAAGAACGAGGGAACACTCATTGTGGAGTATGTGCCTCAAGGCACTTTGGCCGAGCGCATCCGTGCGGCCGGTGCTGGCTTGGGAGGTGTGCTCACCCCCACAGGCCTGGGGACCATCATGGCCGACGGCAAACAGGTGGTGAACATCGACGGCAAAGACTTCCTGCTTGAGAAACCCCTTAAAGCCGATATCGCTTTCCTGCGCGCCAACATCGTTGACGAGTTTGGCAATATGGTGTTCCTGGGAACCACCAACAATTTCAACCCGCTGATGGCAACCGCCGCCGACTATGTGGTGGTAGAAGCCGAGAAACTTGTGAAAGTGGGCGAAATCAAGCCAGAGTGCGTACACGCCTCAGGTATCTACGTTGACGGCATCTATGTCGAGCAATAACCCGTTGCTATGGAATACAGGACAAAAATCAGACTTCGCATGAGTGCCAAGGATGCCCACTACGGCGGTAACTTGGTGGATGGTGCGCACATGGTGCACCTCTTTGGCGATGTGGCCACCGAACTGCTCATCATGCGCGACGGTGACGAAGGCCTTTTCAGGGCTTATGACAGTGTTGACTTTCTGGCCCCCGTCTATGCGGGCGATTATATCGAAGCAGAGGGCTGGATTGACCGTGAGGGCAACACTTCCCGCCACATGCAGTTCGAGGCCCGCAAAGTGGCAGTCTCCCGGCCCGACATATCGCCGTCGGCTGCCGACATCCTCGAAGAACCCATCGTGGTGTGTCGCGCTTCGGGCACTTGTGTAACTCCCAAAAATTGCCAAAGAAAATAAGTTTTTATGGACAAACTCATTATCACTGCCGCCATTTGCGGTGCCGAAGTCACGAAAGAACAGAACCCCAATGTGCCCTACACCGTCGAGGAGATTGTGCGCGAAGCCAAGTCGGCTGTTGATGCCGGTGCTGCCATCGTTCACCTCCACGTGCGTTGGGACGATGGTACTCCCACCCAGGACCGCGCCCGTTTCCAAGAATGCGAAGAAGCAATTCTCAAGGTGTGTCCCGATGTGATACTGATACCCTCGACAGGTGGTGCTGTGGGCATGACGCCCGATGAACGGTTGCAATCGACCGACACCACGCCATTGCCCGAGATGGCCACACTGGATTGCGGTACATGCAATTTTGGCGATGAAATCTTCGACAACACCATGCCCACGATGCGTGCCTTTGGGCAGCGAATGATGGAGCGTGGCATCAAACCCGAATATGAGTGCTTTGAGATGGGTCACCTCGATACCATCCTCAACATGGTGCGCAAGGGCCAGGCACCCGGTGCTCCCATGCAGTTCAACTTTGTGCTGGGTGTGCCAGGTTGCACTCCTGCCACGGTGGCCAACCTGTGCTGGCTTGTGAACGGCATTCCGGCCGGTTCCACTTGGACTGTGACCGGAGTGGGACGCCATGCCTTCCCCATGGCTGCCGCTGCCATTGCCATGGGTGGTAATGTGCGTGTGGGATTTGAAGACAACCTCTACCTGTCAAAGGGTGTTCTTGCCAAATCGAACGGCGAACTCGTGGACAAGGTGGTGCGCATTGCCCGTGAGTTGGGCCGTCCCATCGCAACCAGCGACGAAGCACGGGAAATATTGGGACTTAAACCCCGAAAATAATCATTTAACAATACAGTAATCATTAAAACGGAAACAACGATGCAAAAACATGGTAACAGATACGGTACTCACCGAGTGATCGAGCCTGTGGGCGTGCTGCCACAGCCTGCCAACAAACTCGACAACAACATGGACGAAATCTATGACAACGAGATATTGATTGATGTGCAGACACTGAACATCGATTCGGCCTCGTTCACCGATATCCACAACTATGCCAAGAGTCAGGCAAAGAATCCTGACGATGAGGCCGAGGTGATGGAAGAGATCAAGAAAGAGATGTTCTTGAATGTGGAACTGCAAGGCAAGCACCGCAACCGTCGCACTGGCTCGGGCGGCATGCTGCTGGGCACTGTCGAGAAGATAGGTGATGCCCTCAAAGGCAAAATTGACCTCCAGGAAGGCGACCGCATCGCCACTTTGGTCTCGCTCTCGCTCACGCCGTTGCGCATCGACGAGATTCTCAACATCAAGGCCGATGTTGACCAGGTCGACATCAAGGGCAAGGCTATCCTCTTTGAGAGTGGCATTTATGCCAAAATTCCTAACGACATGCCCGAAAAACTCGCCTTGAGTGCGCTCGATGTGGCGGGTGCTCCTGCCCAGACTGCGAAACTGTGCCAGTATGGCCAGAATGTGGTTGTGCTCGGTGCCGGTGGCAAGAGCGGCATGCTGTGTTGCTACGAGGCCAAGAAGCGCGTGGGTGTAACGGGAAAAGTGATTGGTTTGGCCAACAGTCCCAAGTCGACGAACCGCATCAAGAACCTCGGTTTCTGCGACGTGGTGGAGAGTGTGGCAGGCATGACCCCTGTGCAAGTGAATGAACTTGTGAGCCGGCTCACCGACGGCAAGATGGCCGATGTCACCATCAACTGCGTGAACGTGCCTGACTGCGAGATGACCGCCGTGCTGTGTACAAAGGACGATGGCATTGTCTATTTCTTCTCCATGGCCACCAGTTTCACTAAGGCCGCCTTGGGAGCCGAAGGCATTGGAGCCGACGTGAACATGATCATTGGCAACGGCTACACGAAGGGACACGCCGACTTCACCCTGCAAGAACTGCGCGAGTCGCCCGAGTTGCGAAAGATTTTTGAGGAATTGTACGCATAACATAGTCTTGTCGCTGGCGTTGTGCCTGTCGCAAGAGGCATAGCCGGTGGCAATAACCATCATTAATTTAGTCAATGGCAGAATCAAGAAGAAAACAACTTTTCCCCGATGCCACCGACGAACAGTGGAACGACTGGATGTGGCAGGTGAGGAACAGGATTGAGACGCTCGAAGACCTGAAAAAATACATTGTCCTGTCCCCTGAGGAAGAAGAGGGTGTGAAGAAAACTTTGTCCACGCTGCGCATGGCCATCACACCGTATTATTTGAGTCTCATCAATCCCGATGATCCGTGCGACCCCGTTCGCCGGCAGTGCATCCCCACCGGTGCCGAAACGCACCAGGCCAGTGCCGACCTCCTCGACCCACTGCATGAGGACGAGGATTCTCCCACACCGGGACTCACTCATCGTTACCCCGACAGGGTGCTTTTCCTCATCACCGACATGTGCTCCATGTACTGTCGTCACTGCACCCGTCGCCGCTTTGCCGGTCAGACCGACAAAGAGTGTGGCATGGACCGCATCGAGAAGGCTCTTGAGTACATTGAGAAGACCGAATGCGTGCGCGATGTGCTTCTTTCGGGTGGCGATGCACTCATGGTGAGCGACCAGCGGCTTGAGTACATCATCTCGAGGCTGCGTGCCATCCCGCACGTGGAGATAGTGCGATTGGGAACCCGCACTCCCGTGGTTTGCCCCCAGCGTATCACTCCCGAACTGTGCGCCATGCTCAAAAAGTACCACCCCGTGTGGCTCAATACCCACTTCAATCATCCCAATGAGGTCACCGCCGAGTCGCGTCGCGCCTGCGCGATGCTCGCCGATGCCGGTGTGCCCTTGGGCAACCAGAGCGTGCTGCTGCGTGGCGTAAACGACTGTGTGCATGTCATGAAGCATTTGGTTCACGAACTTGTTAAAATGCGTGTGCGTCCCTACTACATTTATCAGTGCGACCTGTCGATGGGCCTTGAGCACTTCCGCACCCCCGTGTCGAAAGGAATCGAGATTATCGAAGGGCTGCGCGGCCACACCTCGGGGTATTGTGTGCCCACTTTTGTGGTCGATGCTCCCGGTGGTGGCGGAAAAACCCCGGTCATGCCGCAGTATATCATCTCGCAGGCTCCCGGCAAAGTGGTGCTTCGCAACTTTGAGGGCGTGATTACCACCTATACCGAACCGAGTGAGTATCATAGCGAGTGTAATTGTCCTGAGTGCCGTGCTGCGCGTGCTCAGAAACAGATACCCGACGACAAGGCGGTGGATGGTGTCATCACATTGCTTGAGGGTAAGCGCATGAACATTGAGCCCAAGGCGTTGAAACGTCATGAGCGTAACGAAATCCGGAATAAGAACTGATTTTGTAATGGCTGGTGAGGAAGATTGTGAGCAGATTCTTCACCAGCCGTTGCAGTTTTTTATCAGATAGTATTTTGCCCTTTATCAATGAAATATTGAATTACAGCAGTCTTTCGATTGTTGGGCTTGAGAAGAACACAGGAAAAACAGAGTGCCTGAAATATGTTCTCAAGCGCATGCCGGTTGATTCCCGGCGCATTGCTGTGACTTCAATTGGAATTGATGGCGAAACGGTCGACCAGGTGACACGCACTCAAAAACCTGAGATTGTATTGCCCCAGGGTATGTTTTTTGCTACGTCGGAGGCCCACTACAGGCAACGGCGGCTTGTTTCGGAACTCGTGGATGTCAGCGACGAGAACACCTCGTTGGGGCGCGTGGTCACAGCCAAGGCACTCACCAGCGGCAAGGTGCTGCTCTCGGGTCCACCTTCGGCAACGGGCCTCATCAGATGGATGTCGCAGATGCGGCGAATCGGTATTGACCTGACAATTGTTGACGGAGCGCTGTCGCGTCTGAGTTCGGCTTCTCCTGCCGTGAGCCAGTCAATGATTCTTGCCACCGGGGCAGCCTACTCGGCCAATGTGAACACGCTTGTGCAGAAGACCGCCTACGTTGTGCAACTCATCAACCTCCCGCTTGCCGATGATTCCATGCGTAGCCTTTTCGGTGCGCTGGATAAGGGTATTTGGTGGCTCGATGACGAGGGAAAACTGAACGAACTCAGTTCTGCCACTTCCCTGTCTCAGCACATCCACTTCCAGGGAATGGACCGATGCCGTGCCATCTTTGTCGCCGGTGCATTGGTGGATGGTTTCATCGAAAAACTGCGGGCCAACAGGAATCTGAAAAACGTGGAGATTGTGGTGCGTGACTTTACAAGGATTTTTGTCTCGCCGCAACTTTTCAGATTATTCATCAAGGCCGGCGGACGGATTTCGGTGCTGCAGAAGAGCAAACTCATCGCCATTACCGTGAATCCCACCTCACCCACGGGATTCGTGCTTGACTCGGGTGCCTTGTGTGAGAAACTTTCTGAAGCCGTTGGGCTTCCTGTTTACGACTTGTTAAAGAATTAGTTGATGCAATTGAAAAACGTCATAGACTCTCCTTGCGCATTGCGATTCATGCTCGACCGCCTTGAGTTGCAGTCGGGTTTTGCCCGGCGCTGTCTTCTCGATATGGAGATGCTCACCGATGCGAGTGGCATTGGTGACAGTTACGACGTCTTGCATCACTTTGTGGGCTTTTTGGCCACCACCGACCCTGTGCGCGTGTCGACACTGCTCTTCAAATTGCAGGCTCTGAAAGATATAAGCACCACCATCAAGAACCTTGAACACAACGCCACCCTTGAAGACATTGAACTCTTTGAGGTGAAGCATCTGGCCATTCTCACTGTTGATGTGAAAGGACTCCTGCATGAGCAAGGCATGGATCGCGTGGTCGAGGTGCCTGACCTGAATGAGGTGATTGCCATCCTTGACCCTGATGGTCTGAAAATAGCCACGTTCTATATCTATGACTCCTATTGTCAGCAACTTAGGGACTTGCGCGCGAAGATGCGCCAGCATCCCGAGTTGAATGACCAACTCTTGCTGGAGGCGAGTGAGATAGAACTTGAGGTGAGGGCCGACCTGAGCAAGAAGTTGCAACCGTTCGCACCGGCTATCCGACAGGCGCTTTTGGCCTTGGCTCATATCGACATCTATCTTGCCAAGGCCGTTCAAATGAAACAAATGGGCCTATGTTTCCCCGTCATCTCCAGCGATGGAAATTCCCGATATGAAGGAATGTTCCATCCGCAAGTCAAGGATGCCCTTGAGTCCCGAGGACGCCGTTTCCAGCCTGTTGACATCTCATACGGGTTGAAACCCACGTTGATTACGGGTGCCAATATGGGTGGCAAGACCGTTGTGCTCAAGACACTGACGTTGTGTCAATACCTGTTCCAGTTTGGATTTGGGATCCCTGCCCGGTCGGCTTCGATTGACGTGAAATCCCACATTTTCTTCTGCATTGGTGACGAACAGTCGGTCGAGAAAGGCCTCTCGTCGTTCGCTGCCGAAATGAAGAACATTGATGCCGTCATCAAGGCCTCCCGTAAAGAACGGAAAATACTCGCGTTGGTTGATGAGCCGGCAAGAACCACCAATCCCACCGAGGGCGCGGCGCTTGTTGCCGCACTGCTCCAGGTTTTGGCCGCTGCCGATATGAGCCTCATCCTCACCACGCACTATGACATAGAGCCAGGCGATGCCCGTTGCCTGAGAGTGAAGGGCTTTGACAATGGCGTGATGAACTACTCCCTCGTCGAGGTCCATGATGGAGAAGTGCCCCAGGAGGCACTGAACATTGCGCAGGCCTTGGATATCGATTCCGAGTGGATTGCGTTGGCAAGAGATATTGTGAACTCAAACAGATAAGGATTGTTACTGTTATATGAAATAATACGCTATGCAGAAGAGCAAGTTAGGTTTAGATTTTGAGAAAGTTGAATATGCCAGGAGTTTGGCTAAAGGCATCGCCGAGGATGTGCAGGCTTTCGTGGAGCAGTACACCACGGTGGCCGTGGAGCGTACGCTGTGCCGGCTCATGGGAATTGATGGCGTGGATGATAACGAGGTGCCACTGCCCAACGTGGTGGTAGAGGCCATCAAGGACAAAGGGGTGCTTAGTGAGGGTGCTTTGTTCTTCATTGCCAATGCCATGATACAAACCGGGCTCAGTCCGCAACTCATTGCCGAAAAGGTGGCAGCCGGCGAACTCGACATCACCCGTGTGGTCACCACCGACCCACAGCAGATTGCCCATGTGCTCCAGCCCGTTATCAACGAGAGCATGGAACGCATCCGAGCCCGCCGGGCCCGCCGTGAGCACTATCTTGACACGATTGGCGAAGGGCCCAAGCCTTATCTCTACATCATTGTTGCAACAGGCAACATCTATGAAGATGTGGTGCAGGCTCAAGCCGGTGCCCGCCAAGGAGCCGACATTATCGCCGTGATTCGCACCACCGGGCAGAGCCTGCTCGACTATGTGCCTTATGGCGCCACTACCGAGGGTTTCGGTGGAACCTTTGCCACTCAAGAGAACTTCCGCATCATGCGCAAGGCGCTTGATGAAGTGGGAGAGGAGCAGGGACGTTACATCCGCTTGTGCAATTATTGCTCAGGCCTGTGCATGCCCGAAATTGCCATCATGGGTGCCTTTGAAGGCCTTGATGTGATGCTCAACGATGCCCTCTATGGCATCCTCTTCCGCGATATCAACATGCAGCGCACCCTCATTGACCAATACATGAGCCGTATTATCAACGGATTTGCGGGAGTCATCATCAACACCGGCGAGGACAACTACCTCACCACGGCCGACGCTGTGGAGGCCGCCCACACCGTGCTTGCCTCTGACCTCATCAACGAGCAACTCGCGCTCATGGCAGGATTGCCCGAGGAACAGATGGGCCTGGGACACGCTTTTGAGATGGACCCCATGCTCGAGAACGGTTTTTTGCTGGAACTTGCGCAGGCACAGATGACCCGTGAGATTTTCCCCAAGGCGACACTCAAGTACATGCCTCCCACCAAGTTCATGACGGGCAACATCTTCCGTGGTCACATCCAGGATGCCCTGTTCAACATAATAGGCATCTGGACCCATCAGGGCATCCAGTTGCTGGGCATGCCCACCGAGGCCATTCACACCCCCTTCATGAGCGACCGTTACCTGTCCATCGAGAATGCCAAGTACATCTTCAACAACATGAGGAGCATTGGCGAGGAAATGGAGTTTGCCGAAGGCGGCATCTGTCGGAATCGTGTCAAGGAAGTGCTCGGAAACACCATCAAACTGCTCGAGGACATTACCAAGGAAGGGCTTTTCACCGCCCTTGAGAAAGGTATCTTTGGCGATGTGAAACGCCCCAAGAATGGCGGCAAAGGACTTGCCGGTGTCACGATGAAAGGCGGCAACTACTACAACCCGTTTGTGGAGTTAATGAAAGGAAAAAGATAAAACTGAAGACCGATATGAGCGAAGGACTATACTCAATGGAGGCAAAGGATTTTGACAAAACCTTAGACCTCACCAAGATAAAACCATACGGCGACACCATGAACGATGGCAAGGTGCAACTCAGTTTTACGTTGCCCGTGCCTTGTGGAGCCGAAGCCGTTGAAGCAGCCAAACAGATGCTTCGAAAAATGGGTTTGGAGAATCCCAGCGTTGTCTTCTACAAGGAGTTGACCCCGGGCTTTACCTTCTTTAACTGCTATGGCAGTTACACCCACACCGTCGATTACTCCACCATCTATGTTCCCAAAGTGGAGTCCAACACCATGGACATGTATGCCACCGACGAGTATATCAAGGAGAACATTGGCAGGCCCATTGTCATCGTTGGTGCTTCGACCGGTACCGATGCGCACACCGTGGGCATCGATGCCATCATGAACATGAAGGGCTATGCCGGACATTATGGCCTTGAGCGTTACGATATGATCAATGCCTACAACCTGGGTTCTCAGGTGCCCAACGAGGAATTCATCGCCAAGGCTGTCGAACTCCATGCCGATGCCCTTCTTGTCTCGCAGACCGTCACGCAAAAGGATGTCCACATCAAGAATATGACCGAATTCATCGAATTGATGGAGGCCGAGGGATTGCGCGACAAGATGATTTGCTGCTGTGGCGGCGCCCGCGTGACCCACGAACTTGCCAAGGAACTGGGATTTGATGCCGGATTTGGTATGAACACCTATGCCGACGATGTCGCCTCGTTCATCGTTCAGGAAATGGTAAAAAGAGGAATGAAATAACTAATTTATTAACTAACATAAAACCTTAACTTTATGGACAAATATCAAATAAGAGAAGTCATTGCCAAGCGTGCTGCCAAAGAATTGCACGATGGCGACGTGGTGAATCTGGGAATTGGTATTCCTACCCTCATCCCCAATTATCTGCCTGAGGGCGTTTCAGTAACCCTGCAAACCGAAAACGGTGCCATGGGCATGGGCCCCAGCCCTGCCGAAGGCGAGGAAGACAAAAACCTCATCAATGCCGGCGGTGGATTTATAACCCTTGCCCCCGGTGCTTGCACCTTCGACTCGGCTACTTCATTCGCCATCATTCGTGGTGGCCATGTGAACGTGTCGTTCCTCGGTGCTCTGCAGGTGGATGAAAAGGGCAATCTCGCCAACTGGATCATTCCTGGAAAGATGGCTCCCGGAATGGGTGGTGCCATGGACCTCGTGGTGGGTGCCAAGAGGGTTATCCTCACCATGGAGCATACCCAAAAGGGCAACCCCAAGATTCTCAAGGAGTGTACGCTGCCCCTCACGGCTGCCGCTCAGGTCAACATGATCATCACCGAGATGGGTTTCATGGATATTACCCCCGAGGGCATTGTTCTGCGTGAAATTCATCCTGAGTTTACCGTCGAGCAGGTGCAAGCAGCCACCCAGGCCGAACTCATCATCGACCCCAACCTGAAACCGATGGACATTTAATTGCTCACCGATAATGGATTACGGATTTCTCAAAATTCAACAACAGGGAGCCATCACCATCCTGATGATTTCTGCCCCCAAGTCGCTCAATGCCCTCAATTCCACGATTCTCAAAGAATTGGAGCATTTTGTGGCCCACATAGATTCCTCTACCCGGGTGCTCATCATCACGGGCGACGGTGAAAAGTCCTTTGTGGCTGGAGCCGACATCTCCGAGATGGTGAACCTCAATGAGCAACAGGGTTGTGACTTCGGCAAACTCGGTGCCCGCGTTTTCCGTGCCATCGAGACCCTGCCCATTCCCGTCATCGCTGCAGTCAACGGCTTTGCGCTGGGTGGCGGTTGTGAACTCGCCATGGCTTGCGACATCCGCATCGCTTCGGTGAAGGCCAAGTTCGGGCAGCCAGAAGTGGGGCTCGGAATCATTCCCGGCTTCTCGGGCACTTATCGCCTGCCCAAACTCATTGGTCAGGGATATGCCAAAGAGATGATTTACACCGGCAAGGTGATACGTTCCGATGAAGCACTCCGCATCGGTTTGGTCAATGCCATTTACCCGCCCGAGGAACTCATGCCCAAGGCCATTGAGATGGCCCAAGCCATGCTGGCCAAGGCTCCTGTGGCCATCGGTTTGGCCAAGCAGAGCATAGGCGAAGGCTATGACCTCGATGCCGACGAAGCCATCGGACTTGAGAACCTGCTCTTCGGCAAGTGCTTTGCCACTCATGACCAAAAGGAAGGAATGACTGCTTTCCTCGAAAAGCGCGACGCTGACTTCCGTGGTGAATAATCCCATTACAAAACATCATTAACATTAAAACATAAACTTATGAAAATTTGCGTTATTGGAACCGGAACCATGGCAAAAGGCATCGTCAAGGCCTTTGCCGCCAAGATGCCCGTTGTCATGAAAAGCCGCTCACAGGCCAGCCTCGACAAGGCCATGGCCTCGATCAACAAGGGCTACAACAAACTCGTTGAGAAAGGTAAGATTTCCCAAGAGGCGATGGACGCCGTGTTGGCTAACATTACCACTACCACCGACTATGCCACTTTTGCCGATGCCGACATCGTCATTGAGGCTGCCGTGGAGAATATGCAACTGAAAAAGGACTTGTTTGCCGAACTCGACAAGATTTGCAAGCCTGAAACCATCTTTGCCACCAACTCGTCGTCCCTGTCGATCACCGAGATTGCCGCTTGTACCAGCCGTCCCGCACAGTTCATCGGTTGTCACTTCTTCAATCCTGCCGACCGTATGGCACTTGTCGAGGTCATCAAGGGACAACTCACCAGCGACGAGACCGCCAAGACCATTATCGATCTTACCACCGAGATTGGCAAGACTCCCGTGCCGGTCAACGAGGCTCCCGGATTTGTGGTCAACCGCATTCTCATCCCCATGATCAACGAGGCTGTGGGCATCCTTGCCGACGGTATCGCAAGTGCCGAGGACATTGACAAGTGCATGATGCTCGGTGCCAATCATCCCATGGGCCCACTGGCATTGGCCGATCTCATTGGCAACGATGTGAACCTTGCCATCATGGAAGTGCTCTACAATGAGTTTGGTGATCCCAAGTACCGTCCTCATCCCTTGCTGCGCAAGATGGTGCGTGCCGGTCTGCTTGGCCGCAAGACGGGCGAAGGTTTCTACAAATATTAATGCGCACCGGTCACGTTTTTGTGCGTGACGATGCCTAAATTGATTATCAATTATCAAGATTATATATGGATTTCAGTTATTCAAAGACAGAAGAACTCTTTCTCCAAATGATTCGCTCATTTGCCGAGAATGAGGTGAAACCTCTGGCTGCCGAAGTCGATGAGCAGGAACGTTTCCCAATTGAGACCGTCCAGAAAATGGGCAAATTGGGCTTGATGGGCATTCCCGTTCCCGAGCAGTATGGTGGCGCCGGTGGTAACGTCCAGATGTATATCATGGCCGTTGAAGAACTTTCCAGAGTGTGCGCCACCACAGGCGTTGTGCTCTCGGCCCACACGTCCTTGTGCATGGCCCCCATCATGGAGCATGGCACCGAGGAGCAGAAAATGAAGTATTTGCCGAAACTCGCTTCGGGCGAGTGGATTGGTGCATTTGGCCTCACCGAGCCAAACGCCGGTACCGATGCCGCTATGCAGCAAACCACCGCGGTCGATGCCGGTGACAAATGGATACTCAATGGCACGAAGATTTTCATCACCAATGCTTCCTATGCCAACGTGTTCATTGTCATGGCCATGACCGACAAGTCGAAGGGGACCAAGGGTATCTCGGCCTTTATCGTTGAGAAAGGAATGCCGGGTTTCTCCATCGGCAAGAAGGAGTTGAAGATGGGTATCCGTGGCAGCGCCACTTGTGAACTCATTTTTGAGAATTGCGAAGTGCCCAAAGAGAACTTGCTGGGACAACTCGGCAAAGGCTTCAGCATTGCCATGAAGACCCTTGATGGAGGTCGCATCGGCATCGCCTCTCAGGCGTTGGGCATTGCCCAGGGTGCCATCGACGAGACCGTCAAGTACACCAAGGAGCGCAAGCAGTTTGGCAAGCCCATTGCCAAGTTCCAGAACACCCAGTTCCAGATGGCCGACCTCAAGACCAAGGTCGAGGCCGCACGTCTGCTTGTGCGCAGTGCCGCCTGGAAAAAGGACAAGGGGATTCCCTACTCGGCCGATGCCGCGATGGCCAAACTTTTTGCTGCCGAGACTGCGATGGAGGTCACTACCAAGGCCGTACAATTCCATGGCGGATATGGCTACACGCGTGAGTATCCAGTAGAGCGTATGATGCGCGATGCCAAGATCACCGAGATCTATGAAGGCACATCCGAAGTGCAGCGCATGGTCATTGCCGGTCATTTATTTAAATAAGAGGAGGTTAGCGATATGAAAATTATAGTTTGCGTTAAACAAGTTCCCGATACCACCGAAATCAAAATCGACCCCGTGAAGGGAACGCTTATCCGCGATGGTGTACCCAGCATCATGAACCCCGATGACAAGGGTGGTCTTGAACTCGCTCTGCGCCTTAAAGACCAGTATGGGGCACACATAACCGTCATCTCGATGGGACCCCCTCAGGCCGATGTCATTCTCCGTGAGGCTTTTGCCATGGGTGCCGACAGGGCCATCCTGCTCAGCGACCGCAAGTTTGCCGGTGCCGACACGTTGGCCACTTCCTATGCGCTCTCTGGCCT
>CACZNP010000137.1 GCA_902782545.1 uncultured Bacteroidales bacterium | reverse complement strand
TAGGAAAAGCAGATGAAAAAAGCAAATTTTCAGTATTCTCGAGGCAACAAAAAAACGGGGCGCGTGGGTCACCGGCAATCGGTGAACGCACACGTCCCGTAGGGGGTGTGTTGAGAAAACTTTTTAAGCCTCCAACGTGCGCAGGTGCTGCACATAGACTGCCTTCATCATCTTCTTGCGGTTGATGACCGAAGGTTTCTGGAAGGCCTGGCGGGCACGGAGTTCTTTCACGATGCCGGTTTTCTCATATTTGCGTTTGAATTTTTTCAGCGCGCGTTCGATGTTGTCACCATCTTTTACGGGTACGATAATCATAGTAGTTCTTTTGTTTTAATATTTTTTGTGAATAAAATTCGTTGTTTTGCCAGTGGCAGTTATCACAAGAGCCCCGCCTGTTCACGGCGTGGCCACTTGCTGTGGGGCTCACTGGCGAAGCCCTGTCCCAAGTGTGGGCGATATGGTTATCAGTCAGTTATCTACAATGAAAAACGCTTAACAAGCCTCCTTTCATTTAAATAGCGGCTGCAAAATTACAAATAAATTATTAATAATCAACAATCCTTGAGAAAAATTTTTCAACGCTTTTGTTGTCTGTGGTTTCGGCGTGAGGCCGTTGTGCTCAATCTTCGTCCTGGTCGTACCAAGTGGAGTACATAAGGTAGTTCTTGGCGATTTTGACGTTTATCTCGCTGGCTTGCGACGGATCCACCATTTTCTTGAACTTGGCAGGACTGCCTGCCCACAGTTCGTGAGGACCGATTTTGGTGCCGCCCAGCACCACGCTGCCTGCCGCCACGATGGCGCCTTCGCCCACTTCGGCGTGGTCGAGCACGATGCTGCCCATGCCTATGAGTGCCATGTCGCCAATTTTGGCGCCGTGAATCACCACGTTGTGCCCAATGGACACGTCATTGCCGATTTCGGTGACCGACTTTTGGTAGAGGGTGTGAATCACCGCATTGTCTTGTATGTTGACGCGGTCGCCAATGGTGATGGTGTTCACGTCGCCACGCAGCACGGCACCAAACCACACACTGCACCCATTTCCCATGGTCACATCGCCCACGACGACGGCATTGTCGGCCAGAAAACAATCCTTGCCCATTTTGGGGACAAATCCCCGCACTTTTTTGATAATTGCCATAATTATTTCGGTGTTAAAGTTTTAGGTGTAATAATCTTGGTATGATTAGAGAGTTGTAACCATCAAAGCGGCTCGCACTGGGTCTGCAACCAAGCGAGTTCTTCGGGATTCAAAAGAGCGGTGAGGCGTTCCAGCACCATGTGGTGATAGTCGTTGATTTGTTTTATCTCTTCGGCGGTGAGCATGGTCAGGTCGATGAGCCGACGGTCATAGGGGAACAGAGTGAGAGTCTCAAAGCGCAGGAAATCGCCGAAGTCCTTGGTGCGGTCGCCCTCCACGCAGAGCAGCAGGTTCTCGATGCGGATTCCATATTGTCCTGTGCGGTACAGCCCGGGCTCATCGCTGGTGACCATGCCTGGCTGCAAGGGGTTGGCGTTGAGGTCGGTGCGAATACTGTGAGGGCCTTCGTGGCATCCCAAGAAATGCCCCACGCCGTGGCCCGTGCCGTGCCAGTAGGCCAGTCCCTCGGCCCAAAGCGGCATTCGTGCCAGTGCATCGAGTTGCACGCCCCTTGTTCCCACGGGGAATTGTGCCCTTGCCAGTGCCAGATGACCCTTGAGCACCAAGGTGTAGTCGTGGCGCTCTTGGGCAGTGACGTTGCCCAAAGTGATGGTTCGGGTGATGTCGGTGGTTCCGTCCAAATACTGAGCGCCGCTGTCGAGCAAGAGCAGTCCTTCGGGTTGCAACGTGGATGCACTCTGCTCGTCGGCCTCATAATGGACAATGGCGCCGTGTTCTTTGTAACCGGCAATCATGGCAAAACTGTCCTCGCGGTAGAGGTCGCTCTTGGCCCGCTCTTTCTTGGCCTGTTCCCACACGTCAATCTCATTGACGGGTTCCCGGCCCACGGTTTGCTCCAGCCAGCGGAACAGTCGCACCAATGCGGCGCCGTCACGCTCCATGGCACGCCTGAATCCCTCGATCTGCACCTCGTTCTTCACGGCTTTCAGTGCGGCGATGGGTGAATGGGCATACACCTTTTGGCTGGGCATGGCGTTGGCCAGTGTGTCGCTCACGCGGTTGGGGTCTACGAGGACCACCTCGTGCTCGCTGCGCCGTTCGAGAAAACGCTCCACATCGTCGTAGTCGCGCACCCGCACATTCACCGCTTTGAGATGCCGCCGCACCTCGTCGGTGACCTTGTCTTCGTCGATGAAGATGCTCCGCTCGCGCTGCGACAGGTAGGCATAGGCGATGACAACCGGGGTGAAGGGCACATCGGTGCCGCGCAGGTTGAAAGTCCATGCTATCTCGTCGAGGGCGGTGATGAGTATCGACTCGGCTCCCGCTTGTTGCACGGCCTCGAGCACCCGTCCGATTTTGCTCTCCACGTCCTCGCCTGCAAATTCCTCGCTATGTACGTAGGCCTGTCCTGCCGGGCGTGCAGGCCGGTCGGGCCAGATGTTGTCGGCAGGGCAGAAGTCGGTGGCAAGCATGAATCCGTTTTCGCCGCAAAACCGCTCGTATTGGCTCACATCGACCACCGAAAACAGCCTTCCGTCGAGAGCCAGCACAGCATCCTCGGGCAGTACCTGCGCCAGCCACTCGGTGATGGTGGGCTCGCCAGGCACGTTTTCCTTGAACAGCGTCACACCGCTGTCCTCCAACTGTTGCTCGGCCTGCAAGAAATAGCGGCTGTCGGTCCACAGTCCGGCTTGATCCTGCGTGATGACCGCTGTTCCATTGCTGCCCGTGAAGCCCGTAATCCAGTCACGGAATTTCCAATACTCGGCAGGATATTCACTCTGGTGGGGGTCGGTGCCAGGTATGATCACGGCATCGACGTTGACCCGGCTCATTGCCTGTCGCAGGGTCTCCAGATGTTCAAAGTTCAGTTTACTCATTTGATTGAAAGGTAAAAATATTTTTATGGTTGTTATTTGTCGGTGATTTCGGTAGCGGGATGCCCAATACTGCCATTGGGTGCCTGGATGTGGAGCATGGAGCAGATGGTGGGCGTGATATCGACCATGCCCGTGTGGCGCATGGTGGCGCCGTGTTTCACGCCCCATCCCATGAGCACAAAGGGGATGTGCGAGTCGCTCTGACTCCAGGTGCCGTGATTGGCTCCCGACTTGTGAGAATAGCGTGCATAGACCCCGATGCTTGGAACAATGAACAATTCACCGCTGCGGTTGAGGTGATACCCCTTGATGAGCCGTTCTCGCAACTCGGCCGGCAGCACGGTGCGGTCGAAATGGGCAAAGTCCACTACCCATTGCACCTCGTCGGGCTGCGACAGCAAGCGCACCGCTTCGGCGGCCACCAAGTCACGGTCCAAGCCATGAGCGGCTATGGAGTCATGGTCGAGATAAAAACTGAACTCCATCTCTTCCTTGAGCAGTTGTTTGACCCCAAAGCGTTTTTCCAGTTCGGCATTCACGTCTTTAAAGGCCTGTGCGGGATTCCAACTGCCCGTCGCAATGCGGTGCTCCTCCATGTGCTCCTCGGTGTAGGTGCCACCGTGGTCGGCCGCAAGGAATACCAAATAGCGGCCATTGCCCACTTTCTTGTCGAGCATGCTGAAAAAGTCGGCCAACTGTCGGTCGAGTTCGCAGTAGATGGAGTCCACACGCGGCACGTGCAGCCCGTAGTAGTGTGCTGCGGCATCGGTGCTGGATATGCTGATGGCCAGCAGGTCGGTCACATCGTCCTGCCCCAGTTGCTCGCCTTCGATGGCTGCTGTGGCAAGTTGCATGGTGGCCTTGGCTCCGCGCCAAGAGTACTTTATGCCGCCTGTCAGGAGTTCGTGGTTTTTTTCATTGAATTGTCGCACCCATTGCGGCAACTCGCTCTTGTAGTAGGTGCTGGTGATGAATTGCTGGGATGTGTCATCAAACCAATAGGCGCCATCGGCTCCATGTCCGGCGGGCAAGATGGCGGCGCGGTCTTTCACAGCCACTCCCACCACACGTGCCCGGAAGTCGGTGCCCAGTTTCAATTGGTCGCCCAGAGTGGTGGCCAGCAGGTTGCGAGGTGAGCGCATGCCCACGCTTTCCGTGGTTCCCACACCCTGCACGGTGGTGTCGCGCACGCTGCTGGTGGGCTGTCCGTGCAACAAGAAGTTGTTGCCGGCTATGCCGTGCACAGCGGGTGTGGTGCCAGTGTAAATGCTGGCATGTCCGGCGGCGGTCACCGTGGGCACGTAGTCGATGATGGTGTTTTCGAACGAGAATCCCTCGTCGAGCAGACGTCGAAATCCTCCCTGGCACCACTGGTCATAATACGTGTACAGGTAGTCCCAGCGCATCTGGTCCACCACAATGCCCACCACAAGCCGTGGCCGCTCAATCTGGGATTGTGCCGATGTGTAGCACCCTATTCCGAGCAGAGCGCACAGCAGCGCCCCCATTCTTGTTGCAGTTTTTGAATGATTCATAGCGTGATATGTTGTTGGTTATTTTGTTGTTCCGCGGACGATGAGCCGTGTTTTCACTACGCGTTTCTCGGCGTGGTCCATGGGCAGGCGTCCCTCGACCAAACCCACGAGCACGTCAACCGCTTGCTCGCCCACCTCGATGCCCCGCTGTTCCACCGTGGTGAGCATGGGGTCGCATGCCTGCGCTTGCTCGCTGTTGGTGAATCCGCAAATCGACAAGTCGTCGGGCACTTGCAGCCCCATGCGCTTTGCCACATGCAGGCAAGCCACAGCCGTTTCATCGTTGACGGCGAAGATGGCATCGGGGCGATCTTTGCGCCCCAACAGTTGTGGTGTGATGCGCTCGGCCTCGTCGCGAGTGTCGCACAGCAGCACCAGTGACTCATCGGGCTTGAGCCCGTTTTTGTACAGCGCGTCCTTGTAGCCGTTGTATCGGTTGATGCCAATTTCCATGTTCATGTTGGTGCCGTAGTAGGCAATGCGGCGACATCCACGCTCGATGAGGTAGGTCACCGCCCGGTAGGTGCCCATGTAGTCGTCCACCACCACGCGGTTGGCGTTGATGGCCGCGCAGATGCGGTCGTAGAACACCAATGGCACTCCCTGGTCGATGAGTCGCTCAAAGTGGTCGTATTGCATGGTGTCTTTGGCCTGTGAGACAATCACTCCACACACACGTCCCTGGTGGAACGACTCGCAGATTTTCCTCTCCCGCTCGTATTGTTCGTGGCTCTGCGCCACGATGATGGTGTAGCCCCGCTGCGAGGCCGCCTGCTCGATGCCTGTGAGCACCGATGCGAAGTAGTAGTGCAGGAATTGAGGCACAATCACCCCAATGACCTTGATGGGGCTCTTGCGGCTGTTGCGCAACTGTCCTGCGATCTCGTTGGGGTAGTAGTTGTGTTCGGCAGCGAATTGTTGGATCTTTTGCCGCCGCTCCTTACTGATGCTGGGGCTGTCGCTCAGTGCGCGCGACACGGTAGCCACCGACACGCCCAGCGCGCGTGCGATGTCTTTCATCGTCATGGGGGTGGGTTTATCCATGGTGAAGGCGGTTATTTTGGTTTTATTGACCCCAAAATTACAACGAAAAAACGAAATGTGCAATCGTTTGCGCATAATTCTTTTTCCTTTTAGTAAAAAATTTTCATTATATATATGTAAAAAAACATAAATTTGCCACGATGTATAGTTTGCATAATTGTCTGCCAATGGTGGCAAAGGCGCTGAAAATGATAAACTGATACCTACATTTATAACTAACATAACTTTAACTTTAAAAATGTAATGATGAAGCAGGTAAACATTAGAATTCCCGCAAGAATTCTTGCCCTTGTGATGGGTCTTTTCCTGTCACTCGGAGCCTATGCACAAATCACTGTGCAAGGTAATGTGAAAGATTCTGAAGGCGAACCTGTGATTGGAGCCTCGATCAAGATCGTGGGCACCACCGCTGGTACGGTTACCGACTTTGACGGTAACTTCACCCTGAGCAATGTGGCTCCTGGGGCGAAACTTCAAGTGTCTTCAATCGGCTACGCCACCCAAGAGGTGACTGCTGCCGAGGATCTCGTAATCACCCTCGTCGAGGACTCCAAGGTGCTCAACGACCTTGTGGTCATCGGTTACGGTGTCGTGAAGAAAAGCGACCTCACCGGTAGCGTGACGGCTTTGAAGCCCGACAGCAAGAACAAAGGTGTGGTGGTGAGCGCACAGGACATGCTCGGCGGCAAGATCGCCGGTGTGAACGTGGTCAGTGATGGTGGTACCCCCGGTGGTAGTTCTACCATCCGCATCCGTGGTGGTTCGTCACTGAACGCCAGCAACAACCCCCTCATCGTCATCGACGGTGTGCCCATGGACCAACAGGGTGTCAAGGGTATGCCTAACGGACTGGGTGTTGTCAACCCGCAAGATATCGAGAGTTTCAACGTGCTCAAGGACGCATCGGCAACGGCCATCTACGGTAGCCGTGGTTCGAACGGTGTCATCATCATCACCACCAAGAAAGGTCGCCGTGGCCAGAAGCCCAGTGTATCGTACAACGGTAGTGTGACGCTGAGCATGAAGAAGAAAACCATCGATGTGATGAATGGTGACGAATACAGGAATTTTGTGACAAATCTTTACAAAGGAAATGCTCGTGAGCAAGAGGCTTTGAGCGCACTGGGCAATGCCAACACCAATTGGCAGGATGAAATCTTCCGCAAGGCCATCAGCCACGACCACAACGTGATGCTGGCCGGTTCGGTGGGCAGTTTCCTGCCTTATCGTGTGTCGGTGGGCTACACCAACCAGCAAGGTATCCTCAAGACCACCAGTTTTGAGCGTTACACCGCCGCTGTCAATCTGAGCCCGTCGTTGCTCAACGACCACTTGACGATGAACCTGAACGCCAAGTACATGTACGCCAAGAACCGCTATGGCGACTCGGGCGGTGCCGTGGGCAATGCCGTGCGCATGGACCCCACGCATCCTGTCAAGGCCGATGGATTTGAAAACTTCGGTGGATACTTTGAGTGGCTGGCCGGTGCATCGGACTACCACAACAGCAAGTGGCCCACCATCACCAACACCAACGCTCCCCGCAACCCCGTTGCCATGCTGGAACTGACCAACGACCGCGCCAAGAGCCACTCGTTCATTGGCAACGCCGACATCGACTACAAAGTGCATGGCTTTGAGGACTTGCGATTGCACCTCACATTGGGTGGCGACTTCTCGGGTGGTAAGCAAACCACCGACGTGGACGCCGGTAGCCCGAATGCTTGCTACTATGGCAGCCATGGATGGTCGAACGAGAGCAAGGAGAACCTCACCCTGAGCACCTACGCTCAGTACTACAAAGACATCAACGAGAACAACCACTTCGACATCATGGGCGGTTATGAGTGGCAGCGTTTCTGGCGCAAATGGAACAGCGAGTACTGGGGATACAACCCTGTGGGCGACGCTGACTATGCCGGTGATGGTGACAACATCTTTGTTGATGCCAACAAGCACAACGTGAGCCTGAACAACAACGGTCTGGGTGGACGCACCGAGAACTACCTGGTGTCGTTCTTTGGACGTATGAACTACATCTTGATGGACCGTTACTACCTCACCGCCACGCTGCGTGCCGACGGTAGTTCGCGCTTCAACTGGCTTGCCGGTTCGCCCAACCAGCAATGGGGCTACTTCCCCTCGCTGGCCTTGGCATGGAGCATCAAGAAAGAAGACATCCTGCGCGATGTGGAGGCCATCAGCGACCTGAAACTGCGCTTCGGCTGGGGTAAGACCGGTCAGCAGGAAGGCATCGGCGACTACACTTACTATGCCAACTACCAGATGGGCACGGGCACACAGGGCTCGTTCTACAATGTGGCTGGCGACGGTACGCTGGCTCGCCCCAACGCCTACAACCCCTCGCTGAAATGGGAGACCACTACCACGACCAACGTCGGTATTGACTTCGGTTTCTTCAACCAGCGACTCACCGGTACGTTCGATGTGTACTACCGCCGCACCACCGACCTGATCAACACCGCCTATGTGGCCGCTATGAGCAACTTCCGCAACCAGGTGAACCAAAACATCGGCTCGCTGGAAAACAAGGGATTTGAGTTGTCGTTGAGTTGGAAGGCTCTGCAGAACCATGATTGGAACTGGACCATTGACTACAACCTGACCTACAACCGCAACCGTGTGGTGGAACTCGTGAACAACGATCCCAACTACATGGTGACCACCGGTGGCATCAGCAGCGGTACGGGCAACTCGTGCCAGCGTCACGCTGTGGGACATCCCGCCAACTCCTTCTACGTCTACCAACAGGTGTACGACGAGAAAGGCATGCCCATCGAGGGACAGGTCGTCGACCGCAATGCCGACGGTGTCATCTCCGAGTCCGACAAGTACTTCTACAAGAGCCCGTGGGCTCCTTGGACCATGGGTCTGAGCAGCCGTCTGGAATACAAGAACTGGGATTTGGGCTTCAGCCTGCGCGCCAGCCTGGGCAACTATGTGTTTAACGACGTGATGGACGGTTACCACAATGTGGGCATTGCTGCCGTGATGGAAAACGTGAGCGGTACTTACCTGAACAACCGCCCGGTGGATGCCATCCCCTTCGGCTGGCAGACCTACGATGTGGAGCCCACACTGAGCGACCGCTGGGTGCAGAACGCTTCGTTCCTGAAGTGTGACAACATCACCCTGGGTTACAGTTTCGCCGACTTGTTCAAGAGAGAGGGCGGCTACCATGGCCTGAGCGGCCGCGTGTACGCCACCTGCGCCCACGTCTTCACCGTTACCAAGTACAAAGGTATTGATCCCGAGTTGTTCTGGGGTATCGACAACAACATCTACCCCCGTCCCATCTCCTTCATCCTTGGTTTG
>CACZNP010000136.1 GCA_902782545.1 uncultured Bacteroidales bacterium | reverse complement strand
TTTGCACCTTGTCGTTGTTCTCGATGCGCCACTTGAGTGTGCGCAGGTGGAATTCACCTTGACCAGAGACGATAGTTTGCTTCAACTCCTTGGATTGCTCCACGAGCCATGTGGGATCTTCCTCGTGCATGCGGTTGAGGATAGTGCCCAATTTCTCGATTTCGCTCTCGTTGACCGGTCTCACGGCGCGCTGATACTTAGGAGCGGGATAGACGATGAAGTCGTAAACGTGCTCGCAGTCCTTTTCGTTGAGCGTGTTTCCGCGACGCACATCCTTCATCTTCACGGTTGCGCCGATATCGCCGGCAGCGAGTTCGTCGACCGGAGTCTTGCCCAAACCATAGACAGCGTTAAGTTGCGCGATGCGCTCCTTGCTTCCGCGGTTCATATTGTTAAGGTCAGTGCCACTCTTAATGGTACCCGACATCACTTTGAAGTAGGACACCTCGCCGATGTGGGGCTCAATGGTAGTCTTGAAGAAGAACAGGCTGACAGGACCATTGGGGTCAAGAGCAACCTCGTTACCCTCGTTATCGGTCACTGCGGGCATCTCGGCGGGAGCGGGGACGATAGCGCCCAGCACGTCGAGCATGCGGTCTACGCCCATGTTCTTCTCACCTGCGACACACATCACGGGGATGATGCTGCGGTCGATGAGACCTTTGCGAATGCCATCAATCATCTCGGCCTCACTGAGTTCGCCCTCTTCGAAGTATTTGTCCATGAGAGCCTCATCGTTCTCGGCAGCCATTTCCACGAGAGCAGCCTTGAGTTCTTCGGCTTTGTCGGCCAGGGCGGGGTCAATGTCGCTGACGGTGGCTTTACCTCCGTCGGGACCGTAAGTGAGTTGTTTCATGAGCAGCAAGTCGACAAACGACTTGAAGCCCGGTCCGCACGATGCAGGGAACTGCACGGGCACCACCTTATTGCCGAAACTCTCTTTGAGTTGGTTGAGCACGTTGTCGAAGTCGGTCTTCTCGGCCTCCAGTTTGTTGATGGCAAAGATGACAGGCTTTTTGATGTTGTTGAGCGTGCGGTACTGGTTTTGTGTACCCACTTCGATGCCGTACTGTCCGTCGATGAGCATGAGCGCTGTGTCGGTGACGTTGAGTGCTGTCACCACGTTGCCCACAAAGTCGTCACTGCCCGGACAGTCGATGAAGTTGATTTTCTTGCCGTTTTTCTCAGCGTAGAAAAGCGTTGAGAATACAGAATAGCCGTATTCTTTCTCCACGGGGAAGTAGTCGCACACGGTATTACCGGCATCGATGGTTCCACGGCGATTGAGCACACCACACTCGAAGAGGATAGACTCGGCGAGTGTGGTTTTACCCGAGCCCTTGCCACCTAACAAAGAGATGTTTCTAATCTCATCAGTTTTATAAACCTTCATTTATCAGTGAATTTAAAAAATGTATTTAATTGTTTATTAGTCGTTTTGGATGGCTCGTGGGGTCGGTTTTTGACCCATTCCGCCAAATCAGGCACAAAGTTACGAATAAGTGAGTAAAAAAGCAAAGTTTCTTTGATTTTTTCGAACGTCAGTAACTTGCGCACGCACAAAGAGTGCTGCGAACGCCGCGAATAAGTAGTGCGATGCCGTTGCAAAACGCAAAAAAATCATTACATTTGTGCTGATGTAGCGATTGCCATGGCAGGAATTTATATTCACATACCATTTTGCGCCAGCCGTTGTATTTATTGCGACTTCTACTCGACAGTGGGCCTTGCCGTTGCCGACCGTTATGTGGATGCTGTGGTGTGCGAGGCTGGATTGCGTGCACACGAACTGGCGCAAGAGACAGTTCGCACTCTGTATGTGGGTGGTGGCACACCATCATTGCTCACTGCAGACCAATGGCTGCGGTTGGTGCAAGGGGTGGGTGCGGCCGTGGACTTATCGGCTATGGAGGAGTTTACCGTCGAGGTCAATCCCGATGATGTTACCGATGGTCTCGTCCAATGCCTGTCTTCGCTGGGTGTGAACCGTGTGAGCATGGGCGTGCAAAGCATGGTGGACGATGAGTTGCGGTTCATCAACCGCCGTCACACGGCGTCGCAGGTCGTGATGGCAGTGCAATGCATCCATGAGAAGGGAATTGACAATGTTAGTCTCGACTTGATTTACGGCATCCCTGGTCAAACTCTTGCCTCGTGGCAGCAATCTGTCGCCAGGGCACTGAGTCTTGATGTAAAGCACATCTCGGCCTATAACCTAAGTTACGAGCCGGGTACACGCCTGTGGCAGATGCGCGAGCAAGGCCTGCTCAGTGAAGTGGACGACGAGATGTGCTTAGCGATGTACCAATCTTTATGCCAGACGCTTAGCGGGTCAAACTTCGAGCATTACGAGATATCCAATTTTGCCTTGCCGGGGTATCACTCACAGCATAATTCAGCCTACTGGGAGGGTACGCCTTATTTGGGCCTTGGTGCCGCGGCGCACAGTTTCGACGGTCATGTGCGGCGATACAACCCAGCCCATCTGAAACGGTACATGAAATCTCTTGCCGCAGGGAAGACGGTGTGTGAAGCCGAGAGAATGGAGTGGTGGGAGTGCTACGATGAGATGGTCATGGTGAGGCTGCGAACTGCTCGCGGCCTGGATGCCGCGGCGGTTCACAAGCGTTTTGGTGACGATGTCTACCGGCACTTGGTCACTGCTGCAAAACCACATGAGGATAGAGGTTTGTTGCATCGAGTGGGGGATACCTATGTGCTCACACCTGACGGTGTGATGATGAGTGATGCCGTGATTCGCGACCTGATGTGGGATGGATAGAATCATCGGCAAATGCTATCGTGATAGTATGCCCATGATGCATTGGTTGATCGCAGTCTTCCTCGTTTACAATTCAGCCTCTTTCAGTTTTTCGGCGTTCTCAGCCACAATGAGATGGTCGATACAATCCTGTATGTCACCATCCATGAATGCCGGCAGGTTGTAAATGGTGTAGCCGATTCGATGATCGGTGATGCGTCCTTGAGGATAGTTGTAGGTGCGGATTTTTGCTGAGCGGTCTCCTGTTGACACAAGCGTTTTGCGGCGTGATGCGATGTCGTCGATGTACTTTTGATGCTCGTTATCGTAGATGAAAGTGCGCAGTCGCGCCAAAGCCCGCTCCTTGTTCTTGGGTTGGTCACGCGTTTCGGTGCACTCGATGAGGATTTCTTGCTGTTGTCCGGTGTTAGGGTTTGTCCACATGTAGCGCAAGCGCACACCAGAGTTCACTTTGTTCACGTTCTGCCCGCCTGCTCCGCTGCTGCGGAAGGTGTCCCATTTGATTTCGCCCTCATTGATTTGTACATCGAAGGGCTCGGCTTCGGGCAACACTGCCACCGATGCCGCCGATGTGTGCACACGTCCTTGGGTTTCAGTGACCGGCACTCGCTGCACGCGGTGAACCCCACTCTCATACTTGAGCGTGCCGTATACCGCGTCGCCTGTTACCGACATGATGATTTCCTTGTAGCCACCTGAAGCGCCCTCGGTGAAACTCGACACTTGTACGTTCCACCCGCGTGCCTCGCAGTAGCGTGTGTACATCCGTGCCAGGTCACCGGCAAACAGAGCGGCCTCATCGCCTCCCGTACCTCCTCTGATTTCGAGAACCACGTTTTTGCCGTCTTCCGGATCTTCGGGAATGAGCAGGAGTTTGATATCCTCCTCCATGCGTGGCAATTGTGCGGTGAGTGCGTCGATTTCCTCACGGGCCATGGCCCGCAAGTCATCGTCGGTCTCGGTATCGAGAATGAGGTGAGCCTGCCCAATGTCGTCAAGCGCTTTTTTGTATCGGTGGGTAGCGTTGAGCAATGTCTCCAGACTCTTGTATTCCTTGGTTAGTTTGACGTAGCGTTGCTGGTCGGCGATGACGGCAGGGTCGGTGATGAGCGTACCAATCTCGTCGAAACGGGCGTCAATTCCATCCAATCGTGTCAAAAGTGAGTTTTCTGCCATAAATCGATGATTTCAGGTTGCAAAAATACAAAAAATAGTGCAAGGAGCACTATTTTTTCAGGTTCTTGACGATGTGGGTGACGATGCCCCAAATGACGAAATGACTCTCTTGCGGCACAAAAATCTCGGGGAAGTCCTTGTTGGCCGGTACCAGATAAACACCGTTTGGCCTGATACTGATACGCTTGACGGTGAAATCGCCGTCGAGGTAGCACACGGCAATGCTGCCTTCGTGTGGGTCGAGTGATTTGTCGATGATGAGCAGGTCACCGTCGTTGATGCCGTCGTCGACCATCGAATTTCCCATCACCCTTGCACAAAAGGTGGATGCCGGGTTGTCGATGAGTTCATGGTTCAGGTCGATTTTTTTGCTGAGCGCACCCTGAGCCGGACTGGGGAAACCCGCCTGAATGCGGCTCTCAAAAAACTGCAAAGCAGCATCTTGAGAGCCTTCAATCTTATTCATTTGCAAATCGCTCATGATGGGCGGGTATTTATCACAATAACTCTACCGACCGGCGCAGGAAGTCGCTCAATGCTTCACCCTTGAGCAATCCGTTGCCCAGCAGTGCGATATCGATGAGTTGTTTCACGCGTGGTTGCCCGGCGGCGTATTTTCCGATGAGTTCGTTTTTCTTGTCTCGGAGTTCGTGCGCACGCTTCTCATTGTCATCGAGTTCTTTTTTCTTGTCCTCGGGCAATTCTTTGTTGTCCTTGCGCAAGTCGCGCAGTGCATTGACCACATTGTTGGTTGCCGCGATGTCGTCATCTATGGGCTTGAGTTGTTCGGCCAAAGCACTCATCGCGTCATCCACCACTTGCTTGACAAGCCTGTGGTTGGTGTTGAGCATCAAATTGTAGGAGTCGGGTATCTCACCGTAAAAACTCATTCCTGGCTGGAACTGTGCCATGTCTTTCATGCGTCGCATGTATTCGCTCTGGGTGACGACAATGGGTTGGTCATCGGGCGCGAGTGCTGTGAGTGAAACCATGAAATGAGCTTTGTCCATGGTGGGTGCTTGGGATTGGAACACTTGAGTGGCCACATCTTTTTCGCCTTGCGAGAGTTCCACCTCGCGCCGGTTTTCTTTGGCAATGAGGTTGTCAATCACATCGCTGTCGATGCGCATGCACCGTGATTTCTCGTTCTTCTGCTCCAAGAGTCCCAGGAACGGCACGTCGAGTTGACCGTTCATCATCAGCACATCGTATCCCTTGTCGGTTGCTGCCTTGATGTAGGCGTACTGTGCGTCCTTGTCGGTGGAGTATAGGTAGATGAGGTTGCCGTCCTTGTCGGTTTGCTCGGCCTCGATGAGTTTCTTGTAGTCATCGAGTGAGAAAAACTTGCCATCGGTGTTCTCAAGCAAAGCAAACTTCATGGCTTGTTCGCAGAATTTCTCATCGGTGAGCATTCCGTACTCAATGAAAATCTTGATGTCGTTCCATTTCTCCTCGAATTGCTTGGCATCGTTCTTGGCAATTTCTTCAAGGCGAGCCGCTACTTTCTTGGTGATGTAGGTCGAAATCTTCTTCACATTGCGATCGGACTGCAAATAACTGCGCGACACGTTCAGAGGGATGTCGGGCGAGTCGATGACTCCTTGCAGCAGCATCAGGAAGTCGGGGACGACGCCTTCCACGCTGTCGGTGACATAGACTTGGTTGCAATAGAGTTGAATGCGGTCTTTGCGAATATCGAGATTGTTCTTGATTTTCGGGAAATAAAGAATACCGGTGAGCGTGAACGGGTAGTCCACATTCAAGTGAATCCAGAACAGCGGATCTTCCTGGCCCGGCTGGATGGCGCGGTAAAACTTCAGGTAATCCTCATCGGTGAGGTCGGTGGGCTTGCGTGTCCACAATGGTTCCACATCGTTGATGACCTTGTCACGGTCGGTGTCGACGTACTTGCCGTCTTTCCATTCTTGCTCCTTGCCGAAAATCACTGGTATTGCCATGAATCGGCAATACTTGCGCAGCAAAGCCTCGATGCGGCTTTGCTCCAGAAACTCTTTCTCGTCGTCGTCGATGTAGACAACGATGTCGGTGCCTCGCTCCGCCTTGTCGCATTCGTTCATCTCATACTCGGGCGATCCGTCGCAGGACCAGCACACTGCTTTTGCGCCCTCCTGCCATGACAGGGTGCGGATTTCCACTTTCTTGGCAACCATGAATGCCGAGTAGAATCCCAACCCAAAGTGCCCGATGATGGCATTGGCGTTGTCTTTGTATTTGCTGAGGAACTCCTCGGCGCCTGAGAAGGCGATTTGGTTGATGTATCGGTCGATTTCATCGGCAGTCATGCCAATGCCATTGTCGCTCACAGTGAGGGTGCCGGCTTCTTTGTCGAGAGCGACCGAGACTTTCAAACCATCGGTCGAGCCGTTGAAATCGCCAGCGCTTGCAAGGGTCTTCAACTTTTGCGAGGCGTCGACAGCGTTCGACACCAACTCACGCAGGAAAATCTCATGGTCGCTATACAGAAACTTTTTGATGACGGGGAAAATGTTGTTTGTAGTTACCCCAATTGATCCTTTTGCCATAATATCTTGTTGTTAAATTTTGTTTTTTTTGTTTTGCCATATCACCTTTCAAAAACAATGCCACCTGTGCGAAACTGACAAATTTTCAGTGGGCAGGTGACAATATTAGTTATCTTGAGTTTTGTTCAAGCAATTTTTGTCTTCTTCGTAAAAATTGTAGTCGGTGTGATGGTTTATAAATGAATTACAGGAAAGTCGGATGTGGCGAAATGTTTGTATCTTTGTGCCCAAGGAGGATGAATTATGGATATTGAAGCGGTTAGAGAATACGCACTGTCGTTGAATGAATTGGTTACCGAAGAACTGTTTGCCGAGCAGTGGATTTCGTGGCGCATTGCAGGCAAGTGGTTTCTGTTGATGCAATTGGACGCCCCTGAGCCTCGGGTGGCTGTGAAGTTGCCTCCCATGGAGGGTGCCGCATTACGCGAGAGCCATGATGGTGTGCGCCCGGCATATCACATGAACAAGGTTCACTGGAATGACTTGTATCTCAACAGGCTGGGTGACGATTTTGTGAAACAACAGATTGCTCGGTCCTTTCAATTGGTGATGAGCAAACTCCCTAAGAAACAAAGAGATGTCATTCTTTCCCAAAAGCCGAAATGACAAGCGGGAACTGCAGTGATGATGCAGTCCCCGCTTGTGTGAATGTGGCGACAATTGTCAGTTTTGGAATTTCTTGGCGATTGCCTTGGGTATGGCGTCGCGATGCAGATAGATATTCATCGTCTTTGCCAGGAAGAACGCCTCGCTCACATAGAAATATCCGTCATAGAGTTGGTTGGTGTCCCAACTGTTCTGGACCTTGAAATAGCGGTTTCCCTTCTGGTCCACAGCACGTCCCACGATGACCATGCCGTGGTCGTCGGTCGTTTCCTTGTTGTCGAACATGATTTGGCGGGATTCTTGAGTGACAACTTGTTCCTCAACAGGACCCTTGATGTCCCATTTCTCTTCCTCGCGATCCTTGTCGCTCAATTTGGCCCAACGATCCATGTCGGTTCCCGACAGGTCGGGCACATCCTTGTCGACGGGAAGCACGGCATAGCCTTTGCGCCATTTCATGCCCGGCTCGCTGACATCGGCCCCCCAAGCGACGGGATAGCCGTGGTCGATGGCATAGTTGGCAATTTCGAGCAATTCATCCAGTTTGACGTTTTGTGAATAGCCCCAGAGCCAGTTGTCGGCCACCTCGATGATGAATGGTTTGTAGAATGGGTGGTGATTGAACGAAGTGATGCTGATGTAGTCATTCAGGTCAATGGGCAGTGAGGCAGCAAAGGACTTGGGAGTGTACTCAACCCCTTTGTAGTTGAACTTCTCGGGCAGTTTTCCCATGTATGCATCCAGGATGCCTTTCATTCCCTCAATCCAAGCCGGTGTGAGTTTTTTGAGTTTGCGCTGGTTGATGACGTTGACATAACCTTGCAGATTGGCGGTGAGTTCGTTGGTGTCGAACTTCTTGTCGCCATAGGTCATGCCCGTGTACACTTCGTTGGGTACCATTCCATAGTTTTCCCAAACGTAGGGGACATCGAGTGCGGCACCGCCTTCGGCAAAGTTGATTTTACCGTCCATGCGTATGTACTTGATGGCTTTGTCGAGATAGCAGTGATAGACAACAAATCCCTCGCTCAAATGTACCTCGGGCCCGCCTTTTCGCAGGATTTCATCCTCAAAAAAGGTGTTGGTAGAGTAGCACCAGCATGTTCCCGATTTGTTTTGATCTTTGACAGGTGTGGTCTTCACAACCTTGATGTCGGTGAATTTGAATCCAGTGCTGTCGGGGTCAATGATTTTGGGGTCGGCCGCCACTCCTTGCAGAGCCAATCCCAGTGCAAAAGCAGTGAATAAGAATTTTTTCATGAGTTTTGGTTTTAGGGTTAATAATTGATTTTGCTAATTTTTGTCATTGAGTGTGATCAGGCAATGGCCGTTGTGATACTGCAGGTCGATGATGTGCAGTTGCGCCAGGTTCACCACCGATTGTTCGGCCGCATAATGAGAGATATGCGCCAGTTTCATGAATCCGTTGAGTGTGATCCCTCCATGGTCTTGCAAATAGTCAAGCAGCAATTGCTCGCGCTCGGTGTAACTGACCAGGGTAGGAGGTTCATCGGTTCGGTGGTCGTGGGACATGACCTTGACATGAATGTTGCTGGCCAAAATGTTCTCGTCGGCCACGCGGTAGTAAGCCCGCCAGTTGCCATTCTCGTCGGGTGCTTTTACGGGTTTTTCCTGTGCTTCGGCGATGTCGACTTTTAAGACACTCTTTCCCTCTACCCGAAATACCCTGAACTGCAATTTTTGTGCTGGCTGGCAGTACATGGTTGCTGCCTGTTCCACCATGTACATCTCTTCATCGCTGCTCACACCCACAATGCGTCCATTGTCCTTGACTCCCACCAGCAAATGGCCACCGCTGTTGTTGGCAAACGCCGAAATGGACCGTGCGATTTTGCGGGCATCGGAAATCTGGTATTTGAAATCCTGATGCTCATGCTCACCTTGCTCGATGAGTGTCGCTATGTAGTTGCTGTGGGCCATGGCTGGTGTAGTAGTCACTGAACGATGTACTTGTTGCTGTTCACACGTTTTTGAAAAGGTACTTTCTTGCCATCGAGGACGGCTCTGAGGTACGGCTCAAACTTGAGAGCATAGTGGTAGAAGCCCAAATCGGTGAGGTGGGCACCGTCCACCACGCCCTCGTTGTCGGGGCCAAAGATATCTTGATGGTCGACGTAATAGATGTTTTTGGGATTCTGTTGCCTGAGGGCCATGTAGTGGCGGTGCAGGATGCTGTTGGCCTTGACGAAATTGGCATGTTCTTGCATGTCGTAGCACTCATTGGAGAACCGGTGCCGCTCGGCCATAAAAATGGGTATCTCGGGATGGGCTTTGCGCAAGATGTTGATGAAAGCCTCGCAAATGGTGTCGAGACGCTCGTGAGTGCAGTTGGCCACAGCATCAATCACGTAGGCTGTGACACCAGGAATGCTAGCCATGGCCTCGGCCATAAACAGGTCCATGCGTCCTTCACCGCTGTAACCCAAGTTCACGACCTCGGCATTGAGGTCGCGTTGGATGATGCTCGTGCCCAACATTCCCGGCCTGCTGGCACATCCCCCTTGTGTGACACTGGTGCCATAGAAAACAAACTTGCGGTCACTGCGTGGATTGTTCACCATGGGTTGTGTGATGGTTGCCGTACTGTCGATGCCAATCTCGATGCTCTTGATTCCGTCGTACAATGGCAAGTATATCATGTACTCGCGCATCTCAGGCTTCATATTGCTCACATAGACGCGGTTCTGCTCCTTGGCATCGGCAGGCTTGCTGCAGTTGACAAACTGCCACTTGTCACCGTCGAGCACGTAGAGGTCGGTACCCTTGATGCCTGTGTGTGCCATGTGGTTCATCTTGAAGTTCAACGTGAGTTCATATTTCACCCCGATGGCCGTGCTGTTGGTAGCGAAGCGGATTCCCAAACCCGTGCTCATCTCGGCATCGACGCGCAGTCCCTCGCGCACGGTGTCGTTGATGGCTGCAGGCAAGCGGAAAAACGGAGTCTTACTGTCGGCAAATGCGCGGTTAATCATGCGAAATTGCCGTGCGTCGCAGTATTTGAGTTGGTCGGTTGAGGCACCTTTGGCAAAGGCCAGCAACGGTAAGCAGGCGATGGTCAAGAGTATGAGCCGCGAATGTTTCATGCGTCGATTGTGTATTATTGAATTTCGGGGTAGGGCTTGTTCACTTTATCCTGGAAAGGCACCTTCTTGCCGTCGAGTATGGCTTGCAGATAAGGCTCGAGTTTCTTGGCGTAGAAGTAAAAGCCGATATCGGTCAAGTGAATGCCATCGACGGTTCCCTCGTTGTTGGGTCCATATAATTGGTCGCAATCCACGTAGTATAAGTTCTTGGGATTTTTGGCCCTGAGTTTCAAGTAGTTTTTGTGGAACTCATAGTTTTTCTGAGGCAGATATTTGCTATAAAAACTGCTGTACTTTGCATAACTGTACATCTGTCCTTCGACCATGAGGATGGGCACCTCGGGCCGAGCCTTTCGCAAAATGTTGATAAAATCATAGGTCAGCGAGTCGCACATGTCCTTGGTGCAGTTGGGTATGGGGTCGATGATGAAAGCGGCCACGTCGGGGATGGTTGCCATGGCCCGGGCCATGCAATTATCCATTTTTCCCTCACCGCTGATACCGATGTTCACGCACTCGATGTTCATGTCGCGCTGGATGATGCTGGTTCCCACCATGCCCGGCCGGCAAGCGCATCCACCTTGCAGGATACTTGTGCCGTAGAAAATGAATTTCTTGCCTGTCGATGGGCTGTTGAGCATCGGTTGGGTGATGGTGGCGGCAGAGTCCACCCCGATTTCGAGCCAGCGCACGCCATCGTACAGCGGCAAGTAAATCATGTATTCGTGCATGCGGCCATCAAGTCGGTCGACATACACTTTGCTTTGAATGGAATCTTCACGGGGCCTGATGGGACTGTCGATGCGCCGCGGACGATTGCAGTTGACAAACTGCCATGACCGTGTGTCCTCGTCCCAAATATAGAGGTCGGTGCCCTTGATGCCTGTGTCGGCCATGTGCATCATGTGCATGTTAGTGAGCAGGTTATATCGAACTGCGATGGCTCGGCTGTTGGTGGCAAATCGGATGCCCTTGCCGCTGGTGCACTTGGCACGGTCCCACAGGTCGATACGCACACTGTCCTTGAGGTAGGCCGGGATGCGTGTCTCGAGAGTTTTGTCGAAGGCATAATTAATTAAACGGAATTGCAAGGCATTGTAGAATTTGAGCGTGTCAACGCTGGTGAAATCTTGCGCATTCACCACGTTGCACCATGCCGTCACGAAAAACAAACAGACGATGACGGACTTGATTTTGTTGAAAAACACCATAATGAGATTGATTAAATACGTTTATAAAAATTGTTCAAAGTTAGTGATAATTTTGCGAAGCGGCAACAGTATTCACGCAAAAAAAGCGGCCGCCATTGAGCGACCGCTTCCCGTTGACATGGGTTTCGTTTATTGGAGAGTTCCGTTTTGGGCAGCCTGGATCATATCGTCGTTGGCACTGATGTAGATTTCCACGCGACGGTTCTGTGCACGTCCTGCCTCAGAGTCGTTGCTGGCCACGGGATAGTCATAGGCCAGTCCTTCGCTGGTGAGGCGGCTGTTGGAAACACCCGAATTGACCAAGTACTTGCGCACTTCCTCGGCGCGCTGGGTCGAGACTTTCTCGTTGGCAGCGCGGGTACCGATGTTGTCGGTGTGGCCATAGATCTGCACATTGGTCTGCGGGTTGTTTTGCAGCGAAGTGGCAAACTGTGTCAAGGATTTCTTGGCACTGGCGCTGAGGTTGCTCTTGTTGAAGTCGAACAGGATACCGCTGTCGAAGGTCACCTTGATGGCGGTGAGGTTGTTCACGTCGGTCACAGTGTCGACTTGTGCGCCAGCGATTTGAGCCAGTTCCTTGGCCTGCTTGTCCATCTTGCGTCCAATGAGGGCACCTGCAGTGCCACCAGCCACAGCACCGATTGCGGCACCGATGGCAGCACCTTTACCCTTGCCAATGAGAGCGCCAATGCCGGCACCGATGGCAGCGCCACCGCCACCGCCCAGCAATCCGCCCTTGGCAGTATTACTCATGTTACAACTCGAGATGCCCAAAATCATCAAGGCACTCAACAACAAACACATTGTCTTTTTCATAGTTCTTGGTATTTAAAGATGAATAAATTCGTCATTGTCGAGGGCAAATATACTAATATTCTTTGGAAAATGAAAGCGCGAAACCAACAAAAGCGACAAATGTAAGGTTTTTACAGCCGAAAACCATGAATGAATCGACTTACCGCTTGTTGGTGATGGGATGCCAAGCCTTTTCCTTGATGGTGCCTGCGCGGAAAGCGTCGAGCAGTTTGTTCAAGTCGTCCACTTGTTGCCTCAGTTCGGCGCCTTTGTCGGTGTCTTTGACCATCATGCGGTGGTCGGTCATCTCCACCAGTTGGTATGTCGACTTGATGTCCTGTCCTTGCTCCACGGCATTGGTGATGCTGGTGAATGGCTCATGCTGCACCAATTGGAACCCCCGTGAATGATACACCAAGGTGTAGCCGGCGATGCCCGTTTTGGATTGATAGGCTTTGGAGAAGCCGCCATCAATCACCATGAGTTTGCCGTTGGCCTTGATTGG
>CACZNP010000135.1 GCA_902782545.1 uncultured Bacteroidales bacterium | reverse complement strand
TCAGTGATAGGGCTCACCTCGATACAGTCTTCTCCGCGCAATTCCCGTTGGGTTCGTTCCAGGGTGACGCTGTAGAAAGCCCTGACCGCCGATGGCGACATTTGCAAGAACTGTGCGGCAGTGGTCACACCGCGTTGCTGCATGGAAGCAGTTATACGTCGTCCGATGCCCCACACATCGCCGATGGGAGTCCGTTGCAAAATGGTGTTGATGGCATCGGGTCGCACCAGCCAGTACACACCATCGGTGATACGTCGGTCTTTCTTGGCGATGTGCGAAGCAATCTTGGCCAAAGTTCGCGATGGGGCAAAACCGATGCTCACCGGCACCCCCACGCAGTGTGCGATTTTCCTTACCAGTTGGGCCATGTTCCGATGGTTGACCTCGACCTCGACCTCGGGGATGGTGAAAAACGATTCGTCGACGGAATAGATTTCCAGGTTGCCCACTTCGGCTCCCACAATCCGCATCACGCGGTCCGACAGGTCGGCATACATCGTGTGGTTGGCCGATAGCATGACCACATTCTGCGGACAGGTGTAGTTCTGGATTTGGAAAGCCGGGCAACCCATGGGAATCCCTAGCGCCTTTGCCTCGTTGCTGCGCGAGATCACGCACCCATCATTGCCCGAGAGCACAACGACAGGACGTCCCTGCAGAGAGGGGTCGAACACCCTCTCGCACGACACAAAAAAATTGTTGCAATCCACCAGCGCACGCATCACAGCACCCTACATTTTGTTTTACTTGACTGACAAAGTTACGATTAAGTGAGCGAAAAACCAAACTTTGGAGCAGTGAATGCAGTGGCAAATGAAATTTGCGCAAATGTACAGTGATGCTAACGTATCCGATGAAGCCGGGCCTGTGGCCGATGGGTGTGAAATGGGATTGTTGGTGATGGCAATGGATCAAAGGACTGAAAAACACGGTTTCAGGCGTGTTTCCATGGAAAATTCAAGTAGAGTTTGTATATTTTATTAATGTACAAGCCGCACCCAGTGAGTGGGTGGGGGAGAATTTGGGAAACGGGGCAGTTTCTTGCCGAATCGCAAATTAAATTTGCATTTGCTTTTGGTTTTTTATTAACTTTGTGAAAACTTGTGACGATGAAAGGTGAGAAGAAACCCATATCGATTGATGCTGCGCTCGCACGGGCGGCAACGTTGTGCTCTCGCGGCGAGCAAGCAGTGGCCGATGTGCACGACCGTTTGTTGCGCTGGGGCTTGTCGGTGGCCGATGCCGATGCAGTGGTGAGTCGCCTCAAGGAGGAGAATTTTCTCAATGAGGACCGCTATGCAGTGGCCTTTGTGCGCGACAAGTTCCGTTTCAATGGCTGGGGACGCATCAAGTTGGCCTACGGCCTGAAACAAAAGCAGGTTTCGTCGCAAGCCATTGAGAATGCGTTATCCGTAATTGATGAGGAGGAGTACCGAGCGCGTTTGCTGGGCCTGTTGCAAGTGAAGTGGCGTTCGGTGTGCAACCGTGAGCCCGAATCGGCGCGTGCATCGTTGCTCCGTTTTGCCGCCAGCCGGGGTTTTGAGCCGTCGGTCTTTTATCCCGCAGTTGAAACGATTGTGGGTGGGAAATGTTGCGATTGTTGTGATTAGAGATGGGCAAAGAGCGTGTTTTCAGGTTCAAGCAGTTCCAAGTAGTGAACGATGTGGCTGCAATGCGGGTGAACACCGACGGAGTGTTGCTGGGAGCATGGTGTGATGTGGCAGGTGCCCGGCGAGTGCTTGATGTGGGGACGGGCAGCGGGGTGATTGCCCTGATGGTTGCGCAACGCAATGCTGTCGCCCAGATTGATGCCATCGACATCGATGCCCAGGCAGTGGCTGTGAGTCGCGAGAATTTTGCCCAATCGCCGTGGGCCGACCGTCTTGTTGCCGTGAGCGCCGACTTCAACGCGTACATTCCCAAAATTCGTTATGACTTGATTATTTCCAATCCTCCCTATTTTGACAATGGTGTGTTGCCGGCACAATCCGCTCGAGCGGTGGCACGTCATTCGCTGTCGCTCAGCCTTGACGACCTCATTACCCATTCGGCAGGGATGCTTGCACCGGGAGGACGGTTGGCCTTGATAGCCCCTGCAAGCCGAAGTGAGGATGTGGAACGTATTGGTGCCAGCGCTGGCCTGCATGTGCGGCGTGTGATGCGCGTGAGTGCCATAGTGGGACAGGAACCGAAGCGTGTTGCTTGGGAATGGACCAACGAGCCGGTGGACGAGGTGGTGTCGGAAGACCTTGCCATTGAGGAGCGTGCAATGTGTTATACCGCCCAATACCGCGCTTTGTGTTCCGATTTTTATTTGAAAATGTGACAATGGGTCATCCAAAAATTGTCAAAACGGCTCGTTTAGCATTTTTTTGCGAAAATATTTGGCTTAAATCAAATTATATCATTAATTTGGCACGAAATTAGCACACAAAGATTTAAACTTTCGGATTTTCCGAGGGTCTAACGAGTGAATGAGAAAATCTGTTTTGTTGAACAATGAAATTATTAAACGTTACGCTTATGAAATACAAATTTTTTGCTTTGATGGGAGTGCTGGCACTCAGTGCTGGCCCCTTTGTCCATGCTCAGGACTACGATGACATCTACTATGATGGAGCGACCCAAGTTGAGAAAGCCAAAGTCACCGAGGTGAAGACCCCTCGGCGCGCCACCGTAACACATGTGGTGACAAGCAACAGCGATGTGCCCGCCAGTTACAAAGTGTCGGTCCAGAAGAATTATAAGGCCGAACGCGACGTGGACGAGTATAACCGCCGCACGGGCGAGTATGCCCAGGATCCTTATGCGCTTGCCGACACGCTTGCCGATGATGGGACTTCGTTCTCCAACACTCAGCGCATCGAGCGTTTTTACAATCCCGATGTGGTTGTTGCCAGCAACGATGCCGACTTGATAGAACTCTACTATGACGACACGCCCAACTTGACCATCCACATTGGCAACGGCTACTATCCTTACAACACATGGGGACTGGGGTGGACAACGTTCTACGATCCGTGGTACAGCAGTGTGTGGTACGATCCCTATTACAGCAGTTGGTACTATCGTCCTCGCCTGTGGGGCTACAGTTATTTTGATCCCTGGCCGTGGGGATTTGGCTGGCGCACATCTTGGTACGGCTGGCATCGTCCCTGGTATTATACCAGTTGGGGCTGGGGTCATCACTGGAATCGTCCCTACTGGGGTGGTCACCACTGGTATGGCGGCTATAACAATGGGCGCAACCATTTTGGAGGCCATCACAGCGGCAGTGGCCGTCCCGGCTATGCCACAGGTAGTATGGGTGGACGCCGTCCCAACGGCAATCATGGTGTGAGTGGCTTCAACAGAAACAACCACATGTCGAGCGGTACCCGCCCCGGCTCATCGATGGGTAACCGTCGCCCTGGCTATGCTACGGGCAATGTGGGCACACGCGGTGCCAGCGGCATGAGTTCATCGCGCAGTATCACCCGCAGTTACAATGGTTCTCGTCCGCAAACGTCAGGCAGTGTGAGCAGTGGCGCACGTCGTCCCGGTTATGCAACCGGCAGTTCGAGTGGCACGCGCAGTTACTCGCCCAGCCACAGTTCGTCCTCTTCGAGCCGCAGTTACTCGCCCAGCCATAGTTCGTCTTCCTCGAGCCGCAGTTACTCGGGTGGTGGCCGCAGTTATTCAGGCGGTGGTTACTCGGGTGGCGGCCACAGCGGAGGCGGCCATAGTGGAGGCGGCGGATTCTCGGGCGGTGGCGGTCGTCGCCGTTAAGAGACTCAATGACGACATGTGAGAAATAATCAAAAAGATATCCAAATAAAAGAACAACAATATACAAGAATGAATAAAAAAGTTTTGACAATGTTGGTGTGCTGCGTGGCAATGACAGCCAGTGCCCAGGATGCATTTGATGTGTTGCACTTGTCGCAGACCGAATTGCGTGGAACCTCTCGTTTCATGTCGATGGCGGGTGCCTTCGGTGCCCTGGGAGGTGACATCTCGGTTATGAACCAGAATCCTGCCGGCATTGGAGTGTACCGCAGTAGCGATGTGGGAATCACATTCAGTCTTGACTTGAACTCAAGCAAGCCCGTGGGAGGCCAAAAAGACAGCCAGACCAAGTTCAATGTGAACAACATAGGCTATGTGGGTGCGATGAAACTCAACAGCGAGGTGATGCCCAATTTCAACTGGGGCTTCTCCTACAACCGAGTGAACTCGTTCCACCGCCACTATCGTGGAGGATTCGACAACATCCCCACCTCATTGAGTAACTATATCGCTGGCCAACTCAATGGAAGCGGCATTACAGCAAATGACCTTGTGTCGACAACCACTTACAACCCATATTTCAACAGCCCGTATGCACCATGGATAGGCATTGTTTCGTATGACATTGCCACCAAAACCAATGGTGCGGCCGACATCATCAGTGAAAACAACGGCCATCTGCAAGGTTTGTATGGCGACGGCACAACAGGTTTTGCCGAATATGAAGTGGACGAAAGCGGCCATACCGATGAGTACAGCATCAACTTTGGTGGTAACTTGGCCAATGTGCTCTATTGGGGCTTGGGTTTTGGTATCATGGACTTGAGTTATGACAGTTATCACTACTACGGCGAGTCGCTCGACAACGCCTATATCAAGGACAGTGACAACTGGCAGAAGTCGCAATTCATGTTGGGCGGTGCCGATTTTGGTTTTGTGAACTATTTGAACACCAAGGGCACAGGTTACAACTTCAAGATGGGTGTGATTTTCAAGCCAGTGAACCAACTGCGCATTGGTCTCGCATTCCACACACCCACTTACTATGAGTTGCGCGATTCCTATTATTTGGTATCGAACATGGCCGCCTTTGATGGTTCAACGCTGCTCTATGAAGGCGAGAAGGGCAGTAACGGCGGTTACTACTACCGTACTGATTACTCCATCAAGACCCCGTGGCGTTTCATGGGCAGTTTGGCCGGTGTGATTGGTCAAAAGGGCATTCTGAGCCTTGACTACGAGTATGTGGGCAACGAGACGATGCGTGTGGGCGATGACACCCGGAACCACAATGAATTCCCCGATGTGACCAACCGTGTGAAGGACTACTTTGCCCCGTCGCACATCATCCGCGTGGGTGGCGAGTTCCGAGTGACGCCGCAGTGGAGTCTGCGTGCCGGCTATTCGTACAAGACCACTCAAGTGAAGGACGTGGTGGATAACTATAGGACCGACATCGTGACTGTGGGCACCGATCCTTCGTATCAGTATGATACCAACGAGCAGAACATCACTTGCGGTTTTGGCTACAAGTATAAATCGGTGTATCTCGATATGGCTTATGTGCACAAGATGCGCAAGAGCGTGTACAACGCATTCTCGCCGGTGACATCGGTCAGCCCCATCGAGCCGAACTTGAGCACTGATGTGACCGACAACAACAACCGCATCTCGCTAACGCTCGGTTTCCGCTTCTGATATGATACAAAAACCTACGTTTTAATAATTTCGTTTGGGGGCAATGCGCTTGACACCGGTGCATTGCCCCTTAGTATTTCTCCATCATGACCATCGACTTGCCCGACAACCTTGACTTGAACAATGCCGAGTTCCAGAACTTGTGGAACTTGGTTCAGCACACCCGTCAGTCGGTTTTTCTCACGGGCAAGGCAGGCACCGGCAAGAGCACCTTTCTCAAGTACATCTGTGCCAACACCAAGAAAAAATATGTGGTGCTTGCACCCACAGGCATTGCCGCGGTGAATGTGGGCGGGCAGACCCTGCATTCGTTCTTCAAGATTCCATTCAAGCCGTTGCTTCCCGATGATCCCGACTTCTCTCCTCGTCAAATCCGCAAAACATTGCGCTATCCCAAGGAGAAAGTGACACTGATTCGCCAACTCGACTTGATTATCATCGATGAGATATCGATGGTGCGAGCCGACATCATTGACTTTGTGGATAAAGTCTTACGGTGTTATTCGGGAAACCAGCGGATGCCATTTGGTGGCAAGCAGTTACTCTTGGTGGGTGACATTTTCCAGTTAGAGCCTGTTGTGACCCGTGACATGCGCGAGATATTGCGCCGTTACTATCAGCAATTCTATTTCTTCAATGCACGGGCATTCCAGGTTTTGGGGTTGGTGCCTATAGAGTTGTGCAAGATTTATCGGCAAACCGATGATCAGTTTGTAGCGCTGCTCGACAGGATTCGTGTGAATCATGCTTCCCGCATCGACATTGCCCAACTCAACAGCCGATGCAATCCGAATTATCAGTCGAATGACGATGATTTCGCCATAACGCTTGCCACCCGTCGCGATACTGTTGATTCCATCAATGACGAGCACATGGCCGCCCTGAAGACCAAAGAGTTCGTCTTCGAGGGCAAGATTGAGGGTAATTTTCCTGAAAACGACCTGCCTACGGCCCGAGTGCTGACCCTCAAAGAGGGTGCGCAGGTCATTTTTATCCGCAACGACAGAGAGAACCGCTGGGTGAACGGCACGATAGGCAAAATCAGTTTGTTGGGCGACGACAAAGTGTGTGTGGCACTGGAAGACGGTGTGGAGTATGAGTTGGAACCCGATGTCTGGGAGAATATTCAATACACCTTCAACGAGGAGAAAAATGTGGTAGAGGAAAATATTCTGGGCACATTTGTGCAGTATCCCATCAAACCAGCCTGGGCCCTTACCGTCCACAAAAGCCAGGGCCTGACCTTCAACAAGGTGGTCATCGATTTTGCCGGAGGAGCATTCACCAGCGGACAGACCTATGTGGCGCTATCGCGTTGTACCTCGCTTGAGGGCATCACATTGCTCAAGCCGTTGAGTGAGCGCGACATCATTGTGAGCACCGCAGTGGTGGATTTCAGCCGTCAGTTCAACAACCATCAACTCATCCAAGAGGCATTGGCACTGGAGGAGGCCTACCGTCTCTATCGCCGTGCCAACCATGCCTTGGACCACAACGAGTTTGCCACTTGCCTTGAATGTTTTGCACAGGCCCAGCGTTTGCATGATGTGTTGCAGTCGCCGTTGGTCAGGCGTTTTATAGCCATCAAGTGTGCCCGGTTTTCGACTTTGGCCCAAGAGAAAGAGACGTTGCGTCAAGTCATCCTTCGTCAGTATGAAACCTTACGTAGTCTTGCCGACGAGTATGCCAGCATGGGTCGTCAGTCCCTTGAGATGGGTTCGGATGACATAGCCATCCGTTCGGCGATGGCCAACTTTGACAAAGCATTGCGCATTCATCCGCAGAATGTTGCTGCCAGGGTGGGCAAGGGCTTGCTGTTTTTGAGGCTTGACGAGGCCGACAAAGCGCGTGACGAGATACAGACCGCCCTTGCTGCCGATAAAAACAATTATGAGGCCCACATGGCCATGGCGCAAGTTCATGTGGCGCTCAAGGATACTCCTGAAGCCATCAAGAGTTACAAGCGAGCCGCGCGTGCCGACAAAAAGCGCCCAGAGCCCCATGAGGCCCTGGGCAGCATCTATGAGAAAATCGGCCTTGATGACCTTGCCGATGAACAATTCGACATGGCCCGCCGCTTGCGCAAGCCCAAGAAAAGGAAAAAGAATTAACAGATATTCCTTCTCGGCACAATCATGCCGGCACACGTCCCTCGACAATGGCTTCGGTGTCGCGGGCAATCATGTACTCCTCATCGGTGAGCACGACCACCACTTTCACACGGCTATCGGGTGTGCTGATGATACCATCCTTGCCATGCCAGAGCAAGTCGTTGAGCGGTTCGTCAATCTTGATGCCCAGATACTCCAGATTGCGGCACACATTGCGTCGGGTGGGAGTTTGGTTCTCGCCCACGCCTCCAGTAAAGGCAATCAAGTCCACGCCATTCATCTCGGCCACGTAAGCGCCGATGTACTTGAGGATGCGCAACTCGTACATGTCGAGTCCCAGCCGTGCTTTCTCGTTGCCGGCGTCGGCAGCGTCCACAATCTCACGCATGTCGCTGGAGATACCCGTCACACCTTGCACTCCGCTCTCCTTGTTGATGATGTCCAGCATCTGCTTGGGGCTGATGTTGTATTTGTCCATGAGGTAGAGCAAAGCGCCCGGATCCACATCGCCCGAACGGGTGCCCATCATCAGGCCCTCGGTGGGGGTGAGGCCCATGGAGGTGTCGATGCTCTTGCCGTTTTTCACCGCGCTGATGCTGGCTCCATTGCCAATGTGGCAGCACACCACGCGCGCATTCTTGTAGTCAATGCCAGCCATCTCACAGGCCTTGCGCGACACATAGCGGTGGCTCGTTCCGTGGAAGCCGTAACGGCGCACATGATCGTCGCGGTAGAACCTCTCGGGCAGGGCATACATGTAGGCATGTTTGGGCATCGTCTGGTGGAAGGCAGTGTCGAAAACCGCCACTTGCGGCACGTCGGGCAAAATGGCATCGATGGCCTCGATGCCAGCCATGTTCACGGGGTTGTGCAGCGGTGCAATGCCGTAGCATTCGCGAATCATGTCTTTAACCTCATCGGTGATGAGTACGCTTTGGCTGAATTTTTCCCCGCCATGCACTACACGGTGTCCCACGGCATCGATTTCTTCAAAACTCTTGATGCAACCGTACTCTTCGTTGGTGAGCACATCGAGGATGGCGCGTATGGCACCCTGGTGGTCCTTGATGTCAAGCGCGATGTTTTTCTTGCTTCCATCGTCAAACTTGAGTTTGATGAATGCGTCGGGCAATCCAATTTTCTCAACGCCACCTTCGGCAAGGGTTTTGTTCTGTTTGATTTCAATCAGTTTGTATTTTGCGGAACTGCTACCGCAATTGAGCACTAAGATGTTCATGATAAATGTGTTATGTTAGGTTAAGTGATGACGGTAATTATTGGCGGTTTTTGGCACCAATGGCCTGATTGCAGGTGAGAATGATGGTGTTGTACACATCATCGGGGCTGCAACCGCGCGACAGATCGTTGACAGGTGCTGCCAGTCCTTGTAGCACAGGTCCCACAGCCATGGCACCGCCCAATCGCTGCACCAGTTTGTAGGCGATGTTGCCCACTTCCAAGTTGGGGAACACCAGCACATTGGCATGTCCGGCAATGGTGCTGCCGGGTGCTTTGCTGGCTCCCACGCTGGGCACCAATGCCGCATCGGCTTGCAGTTCGCCGTCGATGCTCAACTCAGGGTCAATTTCGTGTGCCATCCGTGTGGCTTCAACCACTTTGTCCACACGCTCATGACGTGCGCTTCCTTTGGTTGAGAAACTCAGCATGGCGATACGCGGCTCGATGCCGGCCAGGTCGCGTGCTGTGCGTGCTGTGGAAACGGCAATCTGTGCCAACTGCTCGGCGCTGGGGTCGGGGACAACCGCACAGTCGGCGAACACCATCACCCCGTCGTCGCCATAGTTCACGCCATCGGGCAGCAGCATGATGAAAGCACCGCTCACCACACTCACGCCTGGCGCCGTCTTGAGAACTTGGAACGCAGCCCTCAGCACATCACCAGTGGTGTTCTGTGCTCCGGCCACTTGTCCATCGGCGTCGCCGCTCTTGATGATGAGGCATCCCAAGTAGAGAGGGTCTTTCACCTTCTTGCGTGCATCGTCCATGGTGATGCCTTTGTTCTTGCGCAACTCGTAAAAAAGAGAGGCGTATTTCTCGGTGGCCGCTTCATCGTTAGGATTGATGAAAGAGGCTTGCCCGATGTGGTTCAGCCCAAGTTCCTGTGCCTTGTCCATCACCGTGGCACGGTCGCCAATGAGGATGATGCTTGCCACTCCGTCGGCCAAAATGCGGTCGGCGGCAGCGAGTGTGCGAGGTTCGGTACTTTCAGGGAGGATAATGCGCTGTCGCTGTGCGACGGCCTTTGCTTTGAGTTCTTCAAACAGTGGTTTCATGAGGTCGATTATTGTGGAAAAATTGTTTTCTGGCAAGTTGCTACTGCAAAGTTAACAAAAAACTTTCACATTTCCCAACACCTCTATAAGATACATAAAAAAACTGCGGCCCTGATTGGGGGTCGCAGTTTTTATAAAGTAGTCTCTTGCAGAGTGGAGTAGGGAATTACTCCTCGTCGAGCAGGATGTTCATGATTTCGATGGCACTCTTCATGATGTTGGTGCCAGGGCCAAAGATGGCCGCCACGCCAGCCTTGTAGAGGAAGTCATAGTCCTGGACGGGGATCACACCGCCAGCGATGACGATGATGTCCTCGCGTCCCAGTTTCTTGAGTTCCTCGATGACCTGAGGCACAAGAGTCTTGTGTCCGGCGGCGAGCGAGGACACACCCAGCACGTTCACGTCGTTCTCAACGGCTTCGCGTGCGCTCTCTTCGGGAGTTTGGAACAACGGTCCCATATCGACGTCGAATCCGCAGTCGGCGTAGCCAGTGGCCACCACCTTGGCGCCACGGTCGTGTCCGTCCTGTCCCATCTTGGCAATCATGATGCGCGGCTGACGTCCTTCCTTCTTGGCGAAACGAGCAGTGAGTTCTCGTGCGCGCTCCAGGTCGGGGTCGGATTTGGTTTCTGATGAATACACGCCTGAAATGGTTTTAACAACTGCTTTGTAACGTCCCACGATTTTCTCGCAGGCATCCGAAATCTCACCCAGCGATGCGCGGTCTTTGGCGGCTTCCACCGCCAGTTCCAGCAGATTGCCTTCGCCAGTTTCCACGCAGTGGGTGATGGCGTCGAGGTCGGTTTGCACCTTCGCCTCGTCGCGGTTGGCGCGCAACCGTTCCAGTCCTTCGACTTGCTCCTTGCGCACCTCGGTGTTGTCGATCTCGAGGATGTCGATGGGGTCTTCTTTCTCGAGGGCATATTTGTTGATGCCCACGATGGTTTGACGTCCGCTGTCGATACGCGCCTGCGTGCGTGCTGCCGCTTCCTCGATGCGCATCTTGGGCACGCCG
>CACZNP010000134.1 GCA_902782545.1 uncultured Bacteroidales bacterium | reverse complement strand
CTTTCTTGAACGGGATGCGCACACCATAGTCACGCGAATCCTCATCGTCAGTTTTCTCACTGTCCTTGTTTTTTGATTGATAGGTGTAGGTGTTTTGCGCGTCTCCATTCTCGCCATTCACCACCACACTCACTTTGCCGTCGTTCTCTGTGATCACAACCCTCTCCGGATTATTGATCACACGCACAGTGTCGGCCTGCGAGGCCAACGAACTGAGGGCCGCCATACAGGCAACTGCCAGCAACATTGATTTGATTCTCATCTTCTTCGAAATTACTTCTTTAATTCATCTAACGCCGCCTTGATGTGTACATCGGCTTGCGGGAACGGTATCTCAATCCCATTCTCGTTGAGCACATCGTAGATTTGTTCTTTCACCAGGGCAATATCGGCCACACGGGTCATCACCTTCACCCAAATAACCACAATCAGATCCACACTGCTGTCTCCAAAGTTCTCAAACAGCACTTGGATGCCTTTTTTCTTGTCGTAGCAATCGAGGCCACTGAGGCGGTCTGTGATGAGTTGACGCACTTCGTTCACTTGTGAGCCGTAAGCAACTCCCACCGGCACACGCACCATCTCATAACCGTGATTGCGTGTCATGTTCTTGAAATTCTTGTTGAACAACTGGCTGTTGAGGAATGCTATCACCGACCCGTCGATGGTCTCCACCAGAGTGCTCTGATAGTTGATGTTGGTGACCTTGCCACGGATGCCGTCGCACTCAATCACATCGCCCAATTTCACACGGCCGCCCATGAGCGACAGGCCGTAGAAAAGGTTTTCCAACGTGTCCTTCATAGCAAAACCGATACCGGTCGACAAACCCGTCAGAATGAGTGTGATCCCCGCACTGTTCACATTGAGTACCACCAATGCGATGTAGATATAGATGAACCACCCCACATATTTCATGATGTTCATGCTCAGAGCCACTGCCTGGTTTTTGGACTTGGTCTTGTACTCCCGCCACATCACATACAGACGGATAAACAAATAAATCACATAGTTGAAGATGAATGCCAATGCCACCAGGAACAACAAGCGTTCGAGCGACACGACAATCACTTTGGGCATGTTGATGAAGTTATACTTGAACAGATGAACACACCACTCGGTCAGGTCAAAAACCTTGGCGGCCCAGTAGATAGTTCCCGCAACACTCAGCGTGGCAGCGATGGGAATAACCATCTTGTAGATGGCATCGAAAAACCACGTCTTACGGATATCCGAACTCGACAAGTGGTGACGGTCCTGATACTTGTGCAACCAGTGGTAAATGACTGTGATGGCTTGGATGGCAGTGAGTTGCATCACCCACCAAATGAGCACTTGCACACTCATCAGGGTGAAACCACACCATGCAACAACCACCGATACAACCATCACCAGCAGCGACCCCCATGCATAGAACCGGTCGCTGCGAGGCACCTGGCGCGCATGACGCCTGATGACATCGCCCTGCCATATGGTCCCCACCAACAGCAAGGCTGGGAAGGTGACGTTGACCATCGTGTTGGGCATGAACGTGATACGGTAAATGAACACGACAAACCCCACCACCAGGATGGGAATGTAAAGGCGCAATCCACTCATGACCTTGCTGCTGTCCAACCTGAAGATGAGTGAGAACATAATGGCCACCAACAACCATGCATATTCACTGAGCAACCCCGAAGCCATAATGACAAAGTTGTGATTGGTGAGCGTTTTGGAGATGATGAGCGTCACAATGGCAAACAACAGGGCACTCACAGCAACAATGATGCTTCTGCGCTTGCGTCGGAACTCAGGCGTCACCCAACGGCGGGGTATCAGGAAACGTATCACCACCCAACTCACCAATGCCGACAAAACGATGTAGGACAGCACAAACATGAATAGGAAAAAGATGAGGTTGCCACGCCACTCACTGTGGGTGCCACCGGTTGGGCGGTATTTCTCCGCCAAATCCGTGACGCCTTGATTCCAATTGTAGCGTCCATACTTCAGCAGCGCGAAATAGGACTGGTCTCCGTTGACAAAGACACTGCGACGGATTTTCTCATAAGCCTCCAGAGCAAACTCATTCAGGCGCTTCGACTTGTCAAGAACCATCTTTGAGCGTTCCTTGGTGCGGTCGAGTTGGATGCGCTGCACGGCCATGTCGGTGGCGATAGCGTTGGCCAGCACCACGCAACTGTCACGTTCGGCACGTAGTGAGTCGGTGGTGAGAATGAAATCGGGAATATCTTCCAGCGACTTCACCAGTCGCACATATTGCAGCACCTGGTCGTTGTAGTGTGCGGCAAATGTCTCAAACGGCATCATGCGGTCCGACATCTGGTTATAAAGCGACGTGGCTTCGCTGCAGGCATACGACAGGTCGAACACATAGCCGCTTCGCTGGCTGTAAAGCATCAACTCAATCTGCTCGCAACGGTCCATCACCTGAACCATCATTTGGTCGAAACGCTTGCTCATCGCATTGAATTGCGACACACGCTGTTGCTGCTCACGGTGCATCACCGTCAACTCTGTGCGCAACACACTCAGTGTCTGCGACATGTCGCGCTCTTTGAGCACAGCCCTGCCAGGAAGCCACAAGCATGCAAGCAGCAATATCATCAATGTTTTTTTCATCTTGGTCGTCGTTTTTTTTCGGAGTATTTTGCAAAAATACATTTTTATGCCCGAATTTCAACCAATTTCATGATTTTTATGAATTTACTCCACATCGGCCCCACCGTCCAAGCCAACCGGCCGGACAGTGTTGCTTGCGCCATCTGCCTCATTGTCGGCAGCCCTGTGCAAACAGCCTTGAACCATCATCTTGGTTCTCGTGTGGCCAAGCAACAAAGATTCTTTCAATCCGGCCTTGCCTCAAAAAAATAGCCGCCAGGCAACTTGCCCAGCGGCTATTATCAAATGTTCAAAAAAGTGTCTCGTTCACGAATTACCAACCTGGGTTCTGCGTGAGTTTATAGCCTTTCTCGCTGTAGGTGTCAATCTCCTGCTTGCCAAGGGGGCAGAGGTAGACACGGTTGTCGAACGCGTCGCGGGGCTGGCAGTTGGTGGGAATGTAGTAACCCACCATATCGGAACCGTTGGAGCCGTTGTAAATCACGACGGAGCCATCGGCCTTCATCACGTGGAGTTTGCCCACGTTGCCTGCCACGAGGTATTGGCTTTCGAGTTTCTCCACACCGTCAACTTTGACACTGGCGTAACCCTCTTTGGTGAAGTCGACCCAAGGACCGAGCATCGTGTCGGGATTCTTGCTGTTGTCCATGTAGTCGAGTTTCATCCAGCGGCGCAGGTCGAGGATGCGGCTGTGTTCGTTGATCATTTCCAAGCGACGCTCGCGGCGCACCTCCCACACGAGGGGATCCACCGATGGGTCGCGGTTGGGGTCAAACGAGCCATTGATGTCACCGAGCACCATGTGGGCGGTGTTCTTCAAGCCTTTGGCCTTGGCATGATCGTCGAGAGGACGGTCACGGAGCACGTTGATCGACTTGTCGATGTCGGCTTGGGTGACAGCGCCACCGCCGAGCAGGGCGAGTTCAGCCTTGGCTTCAATCCAGTTGAGCAGCACTTCGCCGTAGCGAATCACCGGGGCATCGTTGGTGTTGGTCATCGAGTTGTATTTGGCCACCTTGCTCATATCGGCAACGGTCATGTCAATACAAGCGCGGTCGACGAATTTGGCCGAATAGACAAGTGTTGACGATGCAGCACGGATCGTGTCGATGAACGTGGCTTCGAAGCGCGGGTCGCGGGTGCGGCTGATGCTCTTCATGTCGAGGTTCTTGGCACCTTCGAGGGTCGAAGTGGTGTAGGGCTTGCCGTCCTGG
>CACZNP010000133.1 GCA_902782545.1 uncultured Bacteroidales bacterium | reverse complement strand
TGTTGTTGTTATAGGTCACCGAAGCCGGAATGGTGATGTTGCCAGTCACAATCTGCGAGGTGATGCGGTTTCGGTACTCGTCGTTGACACGAGTCACCTGTGCCATCTTGCTGTTGATGTCCAGAATGGTGCCCACCATCAGTGTGCTGGTTGTTCCCCAGGCAAACAGCACATCGTAAGCGCCATCGGTGATGTGGTCCACAATGCGAGGGTCATTCCACGGGCTGGCATTTTTGTAGGATGACAACGCACTGGTGGGAACTCTGATTTTCAATTCTGTGTTCGGAATCACGTCCAAAAGTCGGCCTGGATTCTGCAATGGCGGGGACAGCGGTGCCATAATCAGTTCTTTGAGTTCTTTCGCTTCACGCAATTGGTCGCAGCCTTCGAGTTTTACCGTACTCGGAATCTTGACATACTGCATGCTGGAGTTGAAAAACGCCGAGTCGGCTACCACCCTGGTGCCATAGGGAATCACCACACCGGGGCTTTTTGAACTGTTGAAAGCGTTTGCCGACACGCGAATGAGCGTGCTGGGCAGATTGGAAATCAACGACGTCTGCGATGCGTAAGGCGGGCAGTGGTAGAGGATCAGTTTGTTGGCATCATAAAGAATGCCGTTGGCGTCGCTCGAATACTTGCTGTTGCCTGAGGCCACGTTATATCGGGTCATCTTGGTGTGTTGCCAGAAATACCACTGGTTGAGTTGCGTGGTGGTCGAGGGCACTTCAACAACCGACAAGGTGTTGCACAGCCTCAATGCGCCGTTCCCCAGCGTTTCCACACCATTATTCATATAGAGCGCTTGCAGGCCACTGTTGTAGAAAGCGTTGTTGCTTATGGTCTTGGCACCCACGGTGGCCACGGTCAGGTTGGTACATCCAGCGAAACAATAAGTGCCGATGCGGTCGAGAAGTGTCGATATGTTGGTCGTCTGCACCCGGGTGATGGATGTGTTATTGTAAAACGCGCGGTCCACCACTTCCTTGACGGTATAGCGCAGCGTGGCGCCATTGCCGTACAGATAGTTGGCATCGTCTTGGGTGTAATTGTTCAGTATCAGAGTGTTTTTGCCCGATGACAGACCCACAATCGCCACCTCGCCGCTATAATCGGTCGAACTTGAGGTCACGGTCCCCGTCTTGGGTTTTGTGACGACATAGGTCTCTCCATTGGTGTTGGAAAAAAAATCGTAAGACTTGCCGCCATCTTTGGTCACTTCGATGAACTATTTCGAGAAGTAGTTGGCATTGACAAACGAGTTCAACCCTTTCACCGTGGAGGCTATCAACTTGGTGTCGCCCAACGAATTGTCGAATGCGCTGGTCGAGATGCCGTCCCATTCGCCAGTGGCGGCGTTGTATTTGTAACCATCGCCTGGGCAAGTCTCAATGGCCCAACACACCTCTTTCATATATTTGTTGGTGGCGCTGGCAAAGCAGTAGTCGCACAGCGACGTCAACGAACTGGGCAAATACACATACATCAGTTTGGGACAGTTATAAAACACATGTGGAGCAATGGCCTTCACGCCGTAGCATATGCGCACCGATTCAATGTATTGATTTCCTCTGAACGCCTGGTTTCCAACACTCTCCACAAAATAAGTGGTGCCATTGTGGACCACATATCCCGGAATGACCACCTGGGTGCGGGTGTCGGTCGATGACGACAGGCCAGTGCACATCACCTCGTTACCTCCTTGAGTCATATACTTGAGATAGCCCTCGGTGAACTCTTCGGCCGTCAATTGCTGTGCCATCAACGATACAAAAAGAAAAACAACAAACTGTCTCATAATTTTTTAATTTTTTATTTGTTTTCGCAAAGATAAATAAAAATTGCGAGATACAAGTACAAAATGACAAAAATTATTCATAACTTTGCAGTCTGGATGAGATATTTAAACATAAAAAATGAAAACATACATCATCGCTGTAACTATCGCTTTGATATGGCCCGCACTCATCATAGCACAAGACTTCGATGCCGAAGCACAGCAACGACAACTGGAGCGTGAGGCTTATGCCGAGGCCAAACGGTTAAACACCGCCGACGGGTGGGAAATATTCATCAACAACTATCCCGAGTCGTTCTACATCGAGCAGGCACGCAAAATGCGTGACGCCGCCATCGTCAACGAATACTGCAACCCGAGAACCACTCTCCAACAACTGGTCACCTATATCGACGAGGAAAAAGTGCAGGAACCGCGAATCAAACTGTTCTATGCCAACCTGGTGAACAATCCCA
>CACZNP010000132.1 GCA_902782545.1 uncultured Bacteroidales bacterium | reverse complement strand
TTGTAGATGCGGATGCGACCCATGAACGAGTTGGTCTGGAAATTCATTTGGAACTCGCCGTCGGTGCTGCGGGCCGCCAAATTGCCCACACGCATGATTTTCGCACTCAACCCACGGCGGGCAATGGCATCGAGGATGATGCGCTCGGCCACAAACTTGGAGTAAATGTATTTGTTGCCCAAGTATTGTCCCATGTAGAAACGTTGCTCGGTAAATACGTCATTGGGTGCAGGAACGCCGTTCACACTCAAGCCGCGTGTGCTGGCAGTGCTGATGTGAATGAGGCGGGCACCTGTCTTCAGGCAGAAATCTATGCATCGTTGCGCTCCGCCAATGTTCACATCCTCAATCTCGGTGCCCTCGCTAAAGTGCTTGACGATAGCCGCGCAGTTGAATACGGTGTCAATCACACCATTGAGCGACTCATCGAAGTCCTGGGTGACATCACCCAGCACAACCCGCAGCCGGCCCGAGGCGAATTGCTCGTCGAACGACTCACCAAAGTAGTAGAACAGCATGGTTTGCAGACGGCTTTGGGCCTTCTCAATGGTCTTTCCGCGAACCAAGCAGTGGATGGCAGGTGCATCGCTGTCGATGAGTTCGCGCAAAATGTGGATGCCCAGATAACCGGTGGCACCTGTGAGCAACACATGGCCCAACGGCCGACGCTCACCCTGGCGGAAGGTGTCGAGGGTGTTGGACGCGAGCAATTGGTCTATAGCGCTATAGTCAAACTGGGAAATATCATCGTCACCAAAGCCTTGCGGGGCATCGTCACCTGCCACCAGACGCGCCAGTTGGCGTGGTGTGGGATTGTCGAACACATCACCGTAGGCCACATGCAAATCGACTTTGTCGGCCTCGATGATCACTCTGGTCACCACCAGCGAGGTGCCGCCCAGATCAAAGAAATTGTCGTTCACACCCACCCGGTCCATTTGCAGGATGTTGGCGAAAATCTCGCAGAACTTGCGCTCAGCATCGGTGGTGGGTGCCTCATAGGCTCCTGCAGCGGCAAGTTGAGGCTCGGGAAGTGCCTTTACGTCGGTCTTGCCGTTAGGAGTCATGGGCATGGCGTCAAGTTGCAGGTAAGCCGTGGGCACCATATATTGAGTAAGGCTCTTGGCGATTTCGGCCTTGAGATCGGCGGGGTCAATGGGACGGTCGGCGGTATAGTAGGCACACAGATGCTCTTTTCCGGCAAGTTTGCGGATAAGTATCACCACTTTCTTCACACCGTCCACCTTGAGGATGACATTTTCTATCTCTCCCAACTCAATGCGCAAGCCACGCAACTTGATTTGGTTGTCGGTGCGGCCCAAGATCACCACGTTCCCGTCGGGGAGCCACTTGGCATAGTCTCCAGAGCGGTACACGCGCACACCATGATAGTCAATGAAACGCTCACGCGTCATCTCATCAAGGTTGTTATAGCCGCGACCCACTCCCCGGCCGCCGATGTAGAGTTCTCCCACCACACCCACAGGCAATTCGTTGCCATCGGCATCGACGATGAATTCCTTGACATTGAGTTGTGGGCGGCCCACAGTGATGATATCGGCATGCGTCAGTTCGGCATTATTCGATGCCACCGTGATCTCGGTGGGCCCATAGCAGTTGAAGATGCGGGCTTTGGTTACGGCTCGCAGTTGCTCCAACAATTGGCTGGAGAATTTCTCGCCGCCGGCACGTGCAATCTTGATACCAGCGATGGCCCTACCGAACACATCGCTCGTGAGCCAGGTGAGCCAGCGCGACGGCGTGCCCGACACCATGTCGATGTGTTGGTCGCGAATCAGGTCGGCCAGCACAAGCGGGTTATTGGCCTGCTCCTCGGTGGCCACAACCAGGGTCTTGCCACTGTACAATGCTGTACCAATATCCTGCAAGGCCGCATCAAACGAGATGGTGGTCACACTCAGCACACGGGTCGCATCGGTGGCAACAGCATGGGCAAACACGTTGGCAGAATGGCCATAGAGGTAGTTGCAAATGCCTTCATGCCGCAGCATCACACCCTTGGGGCGACCCGTGGAGCCCGATGTGTAAATCAAATATGCCAAATCATCGGCTGTCACATCGGTCTGTAACGGCTCGTCACCGGCTGTGCTGGCAAGCAATTCCTCCACATCGATGGCCTTGTCCTGTGACAAGTGGTCGGCGGTGGTGATGATAAATTGGGCGCCGCTGTCCTCAAGGATGAGTTTCACGCGGTCGGCGGGATACTCGGGATCACAAGGGATGTAGGCAGCACCCGATTTGAGCACACCAAACATGGCCAGAATCAGGCGGCTGGTGCGAGGCAGCAACAAAGCCACTCGGTCACGTGGGCAAACACCACGGGCACGCAAGGCACGGGCAATCCGGTTGGCTTTTGCGTCAAACTCGGCATAGGTTAGTGTGGCATCACAAGCCACAAGTGCTTGGTGCGAGGGTTGTACCTGCGCCCAGTGCTCCACGGCATGATGCAGCAAGTGGAAGGGCGCATCGCCCGTTGCCACTTGACGCAAACCGGCAAGGCGACGCTCTTGGTCATCGCTCACTATCGACAAGCCACGGACACGGGCCTGCGGCTGCGACATCATGCGCCGAACCACAGCGTCAATGCTCTGGGCCAAAGCGAGAGCCAATTCTGGTGTGTAGAGTGCGTCGTCATACTGGACGACAACTCCCCTGCCCTCTATCTTGATATTGATTTTGAATTTGGGAACATTCAACTCAAGCAACTCCTGATTCACCACCTGGCCATGAGTGGTGTACTGCGACAGCACACCCACCTGATAGGCAAAGGCGATGGCCGGGCGGAAACCGTAGTCGGCAGCGATGCGGGCAAACGGGTAATTCTCGTTACTCAAAGTGTCGGTGAAGACCTCACTGGCAGTGGCCAGGAATTGCTCAACCGTCACATCGTCCACCGTGAGCCCAAGTGCAAGGGTGTTGACAAACATACCCACGGTGTCGGCTATGCGAAGATTGGAACGACCGCTGCTCACCGTACACAGCATCACGTCACGATTATTGGTGAAGCGCGATACCACATAGGCTGTGGCGGCATAATAGAGGTGGGCTGGTGTGATGTCGTGTTCACGGCAGAAAGCCGAGGCGCGGTCATGGTCGGTGGCACACACCGCCTCACCGATAAATCCTTGCAGGCCAGTATTCAAATCGGCAGGAATCTCGCTGGCACTCTCAAAATCACCCAACTTTTTGGCAAAGAACTGCTGCGCGGCACGGAACTCCTCGGTCTGCTCAGCGGCTTGCTGGTCAAGCGTAAAGTCGATATAGGTATATTTCTCTTTCTCCACAGTGCCGCCGTCAAGGCATTCGCAAATCTGCTTGAACATCATGTCGGCCGATCCTCCGTCAAAGAGCAAGTGATGAATGTCGACCAACAAATGCACGCCAGTGGGGGTCTCCACCACCTCAAGGCGATAGAGGGGCGCTTTCTGGAGGTTGAAAGGACGCACAAACTCATGCTTGTAATCGATCAATTGGGCATCGGTCATCTTAATGACGGTCACCTCGGCATCGGGAGCATCGTCAAGGGTTTGCACCACGCTGTCGCCACGTGTCTCGAAATGGGCACCGAGTTCGGGATGTGCTTTCACCACCTGTTTCACCACCTCAGCCAACCGCTCGGCGGCAACACCTTGCGGGAAGGACAGCAGATAGGGAATGTTGTAGATGGTGGATGTGGGATTTTTCAGGCACTCGAAAAACACGCCCGTTTGCGCATAACTCAACGGTGCGCTGGTTGCGACCGGACGGGTAGGCACATCAAGGGCTGCGGGAGCGACTGGCCCACTGAGCAACCGCTCAAGAATGGCATTCTCAATCATTTGCAGCGTTCCCGTCTTGGCCAGCGACTTACTGTCGATTTGCACGTCGTATTTTTTACTCACCTGCACCGCAAGTTTGATCGAGGAGATAGAAGTCAAACCCACATAACCCAAATTGGTGGTCACACCAAAGTCGGACGTTCCCACGATGGATGCAATCATGTCGTGCAGTTCTTGCTCAAGCACGTTCATGGGCACATCCACATGCTCCACTGCGGCGGCTTTCTTCTCTGGCTTGGGAAGGGCGCGCTTGTTCACTTTCATGTTTTGGTTCAAGGGGATGGCATCTATCTGCATGGTTACGGCAGGCACCATATAGGGAGGCTTCTGCTCAAGGATGAACTGGTTCATCGCTTCAATATCGACGGGGTCGTCGGCAACCACATAGGCTGCGATAAACTTGCCCGTGCCCGACTCCTCGTCAAAGGCTTGCACTGTGGCATCCTTGATGCCGGGAAACTCACGGATGATACCCTCAACTTCTTTGAGTTCAATGCGGAAACCGCGAATCTTCACCTGTCCGTCACGACGGCCGACAAACTCAATGTTTCCATCAGGCAAATAGCGTACAATGTCACCCGTGCGATACACGCGGCTGTGTTGGGGCGAGTTGTCAAAGGGATTATTGATATATACCTCGGCTTGTTTGTCGGGACGATTCAGATATCCGCGCGACACTTGCGGGCCACTGACCCATAATTCGCCCACAGCACCCACAGGAACACGCCGATGCTCGGTGTCCACCACATACAGGCGCAGATTATCCAGCGGCTTGCCGATGGGGATGTTTTTCATGCGGCGTTTCACCAGATAGGTCGTGGTGAAAATGGTGCACTCGGTGGGGCCATAGCCGTTGAAGAAGTCGTAGCCTTCGGGAGGTGTGAGGGTGGCAAGTTTTTCGCCACCGGTCGACAGGCAACGCAAGGAATGATTCTCGATGGAGGTGGCGAACTGATAGCCCACCTGCGTCGTCATGAAAGAATGAGTGATGTCCTCACGCTCGAAGTAGTTGTTCAGCGCAATCAAGTCCAAACGAATCTCTTCGGGGATAATGTGAACCGCAGCACCGCAAGTGAGTGCAGGGTACATATCCATCATGTTGGCATCAAAGCCGTAACTGGCATAAGCGGCCACACGGCTATCGGGTGACAGATGGTAATATCCTTGGTACCAATGACAAAAAGCAACCATGTTGCGGTGCTCAAGCATACAACCTTTGGGCACTCCCGTTGACCCAGACGTATAAAGAAGTATAAGCAGATTCTCGGGCAGGGGCTCGGCAGGCAACACGGTTGCTGCCGGCAGAGCGGCAATGTCGCTTGTGAACAACACCGGGCCGTTATAGTCATCAACGATGGGACGCAGTTCGGCATCGGCGATCAACAAACGGGCATGGGCATCCTGCATCATGAAGTTGAGCCTTTCGGGCGGATAGGAGGGATCCAATGGCTGGTAGGCACATCCCGCCTTGAGCACGCCTAACGAAGCGATGGGCATCCACTCGCAACGCGGAATGAGAATGGAAACAACATCCTCACTGCCAAGGCCCTGCGACGCAACATGGGCAGCAATGCGGTCGCTCAAGTCATCCACTTCTTGATAGGTGAAACGCTTGTCTTGGTAGACCACTGCAACATGGTCGGGAGTGAGCGACACCTGACGGCGGAACAGCGACACAATGCTCTGGCTGGCATCATACGGAACGTCGGTCTGGTTAAATGTATCAAGACGGGCCAACTGGCTTGGACTGGTGATGACTATATCGCGAAGCAGGGTTTGTTGCATCATTCCGGCAACTGTCATCTCCAAACTCTCAAGGAATTCCTCCATCAACGCCTTTGAATAGAGGTTGCTGGCATATTCAGCCTTGAAACTGTAACGACCATCGAGTATGAAACATTTCACTGTGAAGTTGGTGGTCGTCGACCAACTGTTCACAACCCGAATGGTGGTACCCGGAAGACCACATATCTGATTTTGAGCAAATATTTCGCCGTTATACAGGAAGAGGTTGTCGGCTTGCACCCCTTGCTCAAGTGCCAATTCGGCAAATGAGTAGGCATCATGGTCACGGCAACCTTTCATTTGTTCCTGGCCTTCGCGCAGTAGGTCAAGAACTGTAGTGTCGGCATCGAAATGGCAATAAACGGGAAGGGTGCGGACAAACATTCCCACCGTGTTCTTTAAGCGCTTGTCGCCACGGCCATTGTAAGCGGTATAACACACCGACTGCGTAGTGCCTGAAATACGGGCCAGCAAATAGGCATAGGCTGTGTTGAACAAGTTGCTCTTGAACACACCATTGGCCTTGCAATAAGCATCCACATCGGCCAGCGAGATTTGCAACTCGCGCATCACCGAGTCATCGCTGGCCTCGGCACCGTCCAAGTCGGGCAACAACGTGGTGAACACATCACCACAGTCAAAATTCGACTCATACCATTGTTTGTCCCGCTCGTGTGCATCCGATTGAACCTTTTCATGCTCTTCCATTGCGAACTCAGTCATCGGGAGCAATTCGGGGGCGATTTCCTCACCCAGATAGTGATGGTCCATATCGCGCAAAAAGATGCTCAGTGAGGTACCGTCGTTGACGATGTGGTGGCAATCCAACAACAGATAATAGTGACGACTGTCCTTGAGCAAACGGATATGAAACAAACGGTCACCCACTATGTGGAATGGTTCGAGCATGGCCTTGAAGTAGGCTTTAGGCTCTGCGATGTCGGGCACGGGCTCAATGGTAACGGACAATGTCTCGTTGTCATCAATCACTTGAATTGGCTCGCCCGAGGCATCTTGCTCTATTCGGATAAAGTAGGAGGGATGCGACATGATGGTGGCCTCAATGGCTGCACACAGTCGTTCAGCGTCGAGACGGGCATCGAGGATATAGAGGTATGGCACATTGTAGCATAGTTCACCCTCATGGTTCAGGCACTCCACATAGATGCCGTATTGGACTTTGGTTAATGGTGCGGTCTGTTTCATATTATTTGTTGATTGACTTGTATGTTTTTTGTTGATTACCATTTAATATTGAAGAAGCGGGGGGAAACCTGCAATTTTATCCATCCCCAATGCATGTGGGTATCTTTTTCGGTTCGCTTGATGACTTTCAGGTTTTTGCCACCGCCCATCAGCGAGTAGCCGGCCGACAAAACTGCATCTTTCAGGAAACGCCAACTTGCCGTCAGTTCCATTTCGTGGCCAAGGGTATGCCCCATGTCCTTCACTTTGATGCTGGTACCCAACCAATGATACTTGGCCTCCAGTGTTATGCTGGGTATGGGTGAATACCGGGCTCCCACATGTAAGTCTTGCAGGCCAGGAGAATAACCACCATAAAAGGCGGCAAGATAGAAAAAGTCCATGGCGCCATAAAACTGATGATGGGAGGCAAAGAGGGGGTTGAAAGCATGAGCATGGGTAAAACGGACCAATCCCAAACCGCCGGGAACGATAACATAGTAGTTCTTATCGCCACTCAAATGGAAGTAACCCAAATTGGCGCGCCAACGATTGGAAATGTCATAATTGCCCTCTACACTGGCCATCCATGCGTCAATGGGTACATCATGCTCAGTACGGCCCGACTGGTAATAGAATGAGCCCTCAAGGTTCAGGAAGTTTGGGTTGTACTTGACATACACACCCGTCAACTGCTGGTAGAGGGTTTTGTTTTTTTCCTCATCGGGCAGCGACTGCATCCCAGTGTTCATAAACAGGGCCGAAACACCCCACCGGGGATTAAAGTCATAATGATACCAAAACATCTGCATCGATTTATAGACCTGACCGCCATTCACGTAGTAGGTACCGCCATTCATGTTGGAGTTGTTCTGGTTAAAGGCAAACACAGCATGGGCCTTGTGGCCATGGCCTTCGTAGCCTATTCGCAGCGCATCATGATAAGCACTGGTCATCGACCAATCGTCGGTACCTATCACACGTTCATCATCGTAGGCAAGCGTTTGGCGGCCTATCTGGGCAAATGCCCCCCAGCCATCAATCTTTGCCCATGCTTCGCGCATGGCAAATGCTCCTCCGCCCGAAGTGCCCCACACACCACTGTGCTGGGGTGTGAGTTGCACCTCAATGTGGGGCTGCTTGTAATTTAAGTACAAGCGTGTGCGCTCAAGGATAAACTTGGCCACATCATCCGATTCTTCTTCCGATTGTATGTCTCCGTCACGGTATTCACCACGGGCCATGACCTCTCCGCCTACGGTAAACTCATGGATTTTTCCAGTGGATGCCGTATCTGCCACCGACGATTGGGCCTGGACAATGAATGTTGTCAACAACAAAAGCGATGTAATGATGTGTTTTTGCATATTCATATCTGTCATTTGATTTTTTTGAGTAAGGTAAGGATATTCTTGTCGGCAATGCGCTCATAGTTGATGGAATCCATACAATGCCGCACCAAGTGGATCCCCAGGCCACCGATGGGACGGTCCTCTGCGCTCAGCGAGATGTCAACTTGCTCACGGTTGGTGGGGTCAAACGCTGCTCCGCTGTCGGTGATGGTATAGCGCAAGTGGGATGTGTCGGCAACAGCATTAATCACAATTTCGCCACGCGTTCCTTTGGGATAGGCATAGTTCATAACATTGACAACGGCCTCCTCAATGGCGAGGGTGATTTGCATCGACAGTGCGGCATCAAGGCCCAACTGGTTGTTCACATCATCGGTGAAGGCATGCAAGCGAGGGACCTCGGCAATATCATTGCTAACCGTCAAACTCTGGCGCAGACGTTCAGTGCGGTTGGCGGCAGCAAGACTGATGGAAAGCATGGTCAAGTCGTCGCTCTGGCTTGCTCCACCCACAAAACTCTTCACGGCTTCAGTCATTCTGTCCACCAACTGCTGTGGCGACTTGAATGAACCTTGTTTGGCAATTTCCATGATGCGCGACTCGCGGAACATTTGGTCCTTCATATCACGGGCCTCGGTCAAGCCATCGGTGTACAGGAACAGCATGGCAGGAGAAGTAATGTGGCACTCTTGACCCACATAGTCAAAATCATTGAGCACTCCAAGCGGCAGATTGGGCAACACATCAAGGACTTCCACCTCATGCGTGAGCGGGTTGATGAGCAACGGAGCGTCATGTCCGGCATTGCAGTACCGCAAATGCCCGGTAGGAAGGTCGAGCACGCCAAGGAACAAGGTCACAAACAACGACTCGTTGTTCATTCCCATCATGATGTTGTTTATGCTCTGAAGTATTTGACGGGGACTGGTCGCATGAGAAGCATGTGTGCGAAACAACGTGCGGGTAACGGCCATCATCAATGACGCAGGAACACCCTTTCCACTCACATCGCCTATGCAGAAAAACAGTTTCTCATCACGAATGAGGTAATCATATAGATCACCGCCCACCTCACGGGCGGGAATCAGGCACCCGCACAAATCCACATCATCGCGAGAAGCAACCAACGAGTGCGCAGGAAGCATGCCTTGCTGGATGCCTCTGGCAATGCTCAACTCGCTGGCCATGCGCTGACCCTCGGCTTGGGCAGCCTGCAACTTCGACTGGCTGCGGGCCGAACGCCATAAAATGAACCCCAGCAACAAGACTGTCAACAACATCAATCCCAAAACATACCATTGCAACGTATTCAAGTTTTCATAAACTTCTTCCTTGTCGCAAATCACTGCCACCGACCAACCCACATCCCCAAACACTGGAGCGAAAAACGCCAAACGTTTTTCGCCTTTTGGCGTTAGCACCTCCATTTCTCCTCGTTCTCCGGCCATCATGCGACGGTTCATCTCATCAACGCTGCTATGGCGGTTGTCATGGATTTCACTCACACGCTTGTTGATGACCTTGCTCTTATCGACTGGATAGACCAACAAACGGCCCTCACGCGACAACATCATGATGTAGGACGATGCAAACAATTGTCGGCGATTCGCCAACTTACTCAACCAGTCCAATGGGATATCGGCACAAATCACTCCCACCGGCTGTCCATCTTGTCCATGGATTGTTCGCGAGTAACTTGCCACCATGGTCTCGCGGCCGGCGACATTCATATAGGGCTCGCTCCAGTAATCGCTATCGTTCGCCATCGGTATCTTGTAGAATGGCATCTCAAAGTAGTCATGGTCCTCACCGCCTGCTTGAATGAAAGTATAACTTCCATCATGATTTCGCGTGACCAAGGGCTCAAACCAACGGCCGTGTGCAGGATAGTAGTCGGGAACAAACGCTATGGCACAATTCACAATATTAGGGCACACCGTGAGCAACTGGCCCATATAGTGATTCAAACTATCGGGAGCGTTCAAATGCTCCTCTATGCTCAGTGCCATACAGTCCACTGCTTTTTCCACAACGTCAAGGTAATTGATGATGCGGGCATTGACCAGCATTAAATCTTTCTCCGCATCGGTTTTCAGGCCTTTGTTTAGTG
>CACZNP010000131.1 GCA_902782545.1 uncultured Bacteroidales bacterium | reverse complement strand
GGATATGGGTGTCACGGTGTCGGCATAACGTGCGTGAGATGCGAGAGTGTGTGCTCCGTTGACCGAGACATCGATGATGGCCCAACGCGAGAGCACGCGGTCATACTCGTATCCGTCGCACCAGGTGTGTCGCGGCATGGTCACGGTGAATGTGTGTCCGTTGATGGGTGTGATTCGTGCAAAAGAGTGGGGCTCGGTGACGTCGTCCACAGGGGTGATTTCGGCCAGTGCCCATGTACCGTTGCCTGTTGTGTTCCCGTTGATGATGACCTCATCGCCAGTGACTGCCACGCTTGTCACTTGGCACGGGAAATTGCTGTCCAAATATGCCGTCAGGAGTGTCTGCATGGCTGATTTCTGCTCTTCGGAACGGGGATAATTGATGGCCGAGGCAGTCAAGGCCGTGAGGACCGTCATGGCGAGTAACGCTTTTTTTGTCATAGTGGTTTGGGTTTGTTTGTGCTAACAAAGTTAGCAAAACACGTCTAAATGTGCAAATGTTTTTGGATAGACAGGGATGTATGTCAGGAAATTTACCTACCTTTGCAAAGATTTTACAAACAGACGCTGTGTTGTTGTAGGACACGGCGCAAAACCTTTTATATTAAAAACTATGATTAACATTACTTTTCCTGACGGAAACGTGAAGCAGTTTGAGAGCGGAGTGACTCCCTATCAGATTGCCGAGAGCATCAGCGCCGGGCTGGCTCGTAACATCCTGGCCGCTAATTTGAACGATGAGGAGTGGGACATTTCCCGCCCCATCACCAGCGATGGTAGCATCCAATTCTTCAAGTGGGAGGACCCAGAGGGCAAGCACGCTTTTTGGCACACAAGCGCCCACTTGCTGGCCGAGGCGTTGCAGGAACTGTACGATGGCGTGCAGTTTGGCATTGGTCCGGCCATTGAGAACGGTTTCTATTACGACATCGACCCAGGAGAGAACCAACTCACCAGCGCCGATTTTGAGAAGATTGAGAAAAAGATGGCCGAACTCGTTGCCCGCAAAGAGGCAGTTGTTCGTCGCGACATCAGCAAGGCCGATGCCTTGAAGTTCTTTGGCGACGGCGGGCAGCAACTCAAGTGTGAACTGATCAGTGAACTCGAGGACGGTCACATCACCACCTATACCCAAGGCAACTTCACCGACCTGTGCCGTGGCCCGCACCTGCCCAGCACCGAACCCATCAAGGCCGTGAAAGTGCTTTCGCTTGCTGGTGCTTACTGGCGTGGCGATGAGAAACGGCCACAGTTGGTGCGCGTGTACGGCATCTCGTTCCCCAAGAAAAAGATGCTCGACGAGTATCTGGTGATGCTCGAGGAGGCCAAGAAACGCGACCACCGCAAGATTGGCAAGGAAATGGAGTTGTTTGCTTTCTCGCAGAATGTGGGTGCCGGACTGCCGCTGTGGCTTCCCAAAGGTGCCGCCCTGCGCAATCGTCTTCAGGACTTCCTTGCCAAGATTCAAAAGAAATACGGCTACCAGCAGGTGGTGACCCCCCACATCGGCAACAAGATGCTGTATGTGACCAGCGGCCATTACGCAAAATATGGCAAGGACTCATTCCAGCCCATCCACACTCCGGAAGAGGGCGAAGAGTACCTGCTCAAACCCATGAACTGCCCGCACCACTGCGAGATTTACCGCACGGCTCCACGCAGTTACAAAGACCTGCCGCTGCGTTTTGCCGAGTTCGGCACGGTGTACCGCTATGAGCAGAGCGGTGAGTTGCACGGCTTGACGCGCGTGCGCTGTTTCTGCCAGGACGATGCACACCTGTTCTGCACCCCCGACCAACTCAAGCAGGAGTTCTTGGGTGTGATGGACATCATCAGTTACATTTTCAGCATCTTCGGTTTTGAATACGAGGCACAAATCTCGTTGCGCGACCCCAATCATCCCGAAAAATATGTGGGTAGCGATGAAAACTGGGAGAAAGCAGAGCGTGCCATCATCGAGGCTTGTGAGGAGAAGGGGCTGAAAGCCCGTCAGGAGACCGGCGAGGCTGCGTTCTACGGTCCCAAACTCGACTTCATGGTCAAGGATGCACTGGGCCGCCGTTGGCAGTTGGGCACCATCCAGGTTGACTACAACCTGCCCGAGCGTTTCGGGTTGGAGTATACCGGTGCCGACAACCTCAAGCATCGTCCTGTGATGATTCACCGTGCTCCCTTTGGGTCGCTGGAGCGTTTCATCGCAGTGTTGCTCGAGCACACCGCCGGCAAGTTGCCGCTGTGGCTTGTTCCTGACCAGTGCGTGGTGCTCCCCATCAGCGAGAAGTACAACGACTATGCCCGCCGTGTAGTGTCGGAACTCAACGACCTGGATGTGCGTGCAACCATCGATGACCGCAACGAGAAAATTGGGCGCAAAATCCGTGACAACGAACTCAAACGCATCCCCTATTTGCTCATTGTGGGTGAAAAAGAAGAGGCTGCAGGTGAAGTTTCTGTAAGAAAACAGGGCGAAGGTGACCAAGGTTCGAAAAAAATTACTATCTTTGCAGCCGATTTGAAAGACGAAGTAGCCCGGATGACCGATTTTAAGGTTTGACGGGGCTGCATTGTCGTGTTTTGATAACTATTAAAATTACTTGATGGAGAAAAAACCATTTTGGAGCGGACCCAAGCGTCCGACAACCCCTGCAGGGCCCCGTCCACAACGCGACCGGCGTCAGCAAGGCGGCAAGAACGACAAAGACACCCATGCGGTGAACGACCAGATCCGTGCCCGGGAAGTGCGGTTGGTGGGCGACAACGTTGAGGAGGGTATTTATCCCATCGCCCAAGCGCTCAGGATTGCCGACGAGTTGGAACTGGACTTGATTGAGATCGCTCCTCAGGCTCAACCGCCGGTGTGCAAGATTATGGACTACCAGAAGTTCCAGTTCCAGCAGAAGAAGCGGCTCAAGGAACAAAAGGCCAAGTCGACGAAGGTGGTGGTGAAGGAAATCAGGTTTGGACCACAGACCGATGACCATGACTACAACTTCAAACTCAAGCATGCCATCAGTTTCCTGAAGGAGGGTGCAAAGGTGAAGAGTTACGTCTTTTTCAAAGGACGTTCCATCCTGTTCAAGGAGCAAGGCGAGGTGCTGCTGCTGCGTTTTGCCAATGACTTGGAGGACTATGGCAAGTTGGAGCAGATGCCGGTACTCGAGGGGAAGCGCATGACAATCATGCTGTCGCCCAAGAAACCCGGCCAGGGCAAGAAGAAAGAGGCCGCTGCCGGCCCCGCCCCCGAGACCCCTGCCTCCAGCGAGTGATTTTAATCGACACGAGAGAAAAAGGGGCATCAGGCTTGTAAGTGCCTGGTCCTCGATTATTAATAATTTTTTTAAACAAATTTACAAAATGCCAAAAGTTAAGACTAATTCCGGTGCCAAAAAAAGGTTCACCTTTACCGGAACAGGGAAGATTAAAAGAAAACATGCTTACAAGAGTCACATCT
>CACZNP010000130.1 GCA_902782545.1 uncultured Bacteroidales bacterium | reverse complement strand
TCTACAACCCCGTGGCTACCGCCAACTACCAGAACAGCAAGAACGAAGTCAACAAGTTCTTGTCCAACTTCTACGCACAAATTACCTTCATCCCCAACAAGTTGAACTTCAAGACGAGTTATGCTTACGACTTCACATCGGTACGCAACCGCACGTATGTACCCGAGTACTTCGTGAGTGCCACACAGCATGTGGACAAGTCTTCGGTGAGCAAGGGCGAATCGACCTACAACAACTGGATTTGGGACAATGTGCTTACTTATAAGGACAGTTTCGGCGACCACAACCTGGGCGTGATGCTCGGTCAGTCGGTACGTCAAGAGAAATTCCACTATCTGTACGGAATTGGATACGGAATCATTGACGGCGACGACGCTTACAAATACATCAGTTCGTCGAGCGACCAGGCAACCCGCCGCGCAAGCGACGATGGCACACGCTATCGCAGCAACAGTTACTTTGGCCGTATCAACTATGACTACATGGGCAAATACCTGTTGATGTTCACCTTCCGTGCCGATGGTACCAGCAAGTACCAAGAGACTTGGGGCTATTTCCCCTCGGTGGGCGCAGCATGGGTAATGAGCCGTGAGAACTTCATGCAGAACCAAAATGCTATCGACTACTGGAAATGGCGCGCCAGTTGGGGCCGCCTCGGCAACAACGCCGTGCCCGCCAGCGACGGCTTCCGCTCGGTGATTACCGGCAACGGCGCTTCGGGTGCCTTTGGCAATGCTGTTATCGCTGGCTTCCAGAACAACAGTTACTTCAGCAGCCTTAAATGGGAAATCGTCGATGAGACCAACGTTGGTTTTGAATTCGCCACACTGCGCAACCGACTCGATGTGGATGTCGACTGGTTCTACCGCTTGACCAAGAAGGCCGTGATTGCTCCGCGCCTGCCCTTCGAGAACGGAACTCTCTTGCAAAACATCGGCAAGATCCTCAACACCGGTGTCGATGTGACCATCAACTGGGCCGACCGTGTGGGCGACCACTTCAAGTACAACATCGGTGCCAACTTCTCTTACATCCACAATGAGGTGAAAGACCTTGCCGGCAACCCCTACATCGCTGGCGGGAAAACCTACCAGTTTGTGGGCGAAAAGATGAATTCATTCTACGGCTACAAGGTGGAAGGCATCTATCAAACCGAGGCTGAATGTGCTGCCGACAAGACCGCACAAGCCAATGGCCTGCAACCGGGCGACTTCAAGTACAAAGACTTGAATGGTGACGGCATTGTCACGGGCGAAGACCGCACCGTGCTGGGATCGTACCTGCCCAACTTCATCTACGGCTTCAACCTGGGCTTCCAGTGGAAGAACCTGGACTTCAATCTGTCGACCTACGGCACTGCCGGCGGCAAGATGTTCAACCGCAAACGCGGACTGCGCTATGCTCAATCCAACTACAACTTTGACCACGATCAAGTGGCCAACCGCTGGACGGGTGCCGGCTCGACCAACACCTATCCCAGCGCCGGGGCTTGGGTGCGCACATGGAACGTGAGCGACCAACGCGTGAACGACTTCCTGGTGGAGGACGCAAGTTTCTTCCGCATCCAGAACATCACCGTGGGCTACACTTTCAAGAACATCAAGTTTGGCAACTACACGTTGCCCGGCATCCGCATCAGCGCCACTGCCGACCGTCCCCTCACCCTCTTCGGTGCCAACGCATTCACTCCCGAGTTGAACGATCCCGAAGGTTGGGACACCGAGGTTTATCCTCTCACCGCCACTTACACCTTTGGTGTGACTATCGACTTCTAACCTACATTTAATTATCATCCTAATAATCATTTTGAAACAATGAAATTTTTCAAGTATATCATGATTGCAGGGTTGCTGATGATTTCGGCTACCAGTTGCAACGAATGGATGGACATTCTGCCCGAGAACACAATTCCCGAAGAGGATGTCGACTACACCAAGATCAGTGAGATGTACATGCCCGTCTCGGGTGTCTACGCCAAGTTGCGTACCGGAGGCATGCACTGGGTGATTTGGCCGTTGACCATTGTTCGCGACGGCGATGTGTGGAGCGGACGCGTTGATGACCAAGGTCCTTTGGTGGACTTCGGAAACCTCAAATACGATAACTCTTTCTGGGGTCTCAATGAGATGTGGAACCAGTACTATGGCATGATCAAAGTGGCCAATGGTGCGTTGACATCGCTCGACAACTATGCCGCCAACATCACCAACGAGACCGACAGGGCCACCTATCGCGCCTATTGCGGCGAGGTGCGCATCCTCAGGGCTTACGCTTACTATCGACTGACACAGGCCTTTGGCGATGTGACCATCCTGAGAAACAACGAGCAGAGCGACCTGACGCGTTCCACCCGCAATGCCGTCGAGAAATACATGCTTGAGGACTTGCAGTACGCTATGGATAACTGCCCGAAAATCCGTCCTAACGAATCGGCTCACTACGGTGCCGCCACTGCCTACACCGCCATGCATATGGCTGCCAAGATTCACCTGAACCGTGGCGAGTACAACGAGGCCGAAGCGCTGACCGATGAAATCATCAACAGCCAGAAGTTCAGCCTCTATCCCGACTACTACAACTTGTTCAAGATTCCAGGAAAAATGTGCAATGAGAGTTTGCTCGAGTGCCAAAACACCGACTTTGGACAGGGTTCGGGCGAAACAATCAATCCCGACATGTGGTTCGTATTCCAAGGACCTGGCTTTGCCAACATGAACGGAGGCTGGACCTTTGTGGGTATCTATGACAACTTCATCAATTGGGCCGTGAGCCGTGGCGAGGACGTCCGCTTGGAAACTTCGGTACTGGTGGGAGGCACCACTACCCGCGATGGTGACATCGTCAACAAAACCGGTAACCCCAACAACACCAACACATTCAACGGCAAGGCTTACACTCCGTCGAACCAGTTGACTCCCGGTCGTTCACAATATGGCGAAAACAACAATATCCGTATCTTCCGTTATGCCGATGTGCTGCTCATCAACGCCGAGGCAAAGGTGCGCAACAACAAGAATGGTGATGCACCGTTCAACCAAGTCCGCACCCGCGCTGGCATGCCCACCATGAACGGTGTGACTGTTGACCAGATCTTGGATGAGCGCCGCATGGAGTTTGTGTGCGAATGGGGCGAGCGCTATAACGACCTGTGCCGCACCGGCAAGGCTGCAAGTGTGATCAGCGGATGGACCGAGGCTTTGAGATACTACCCCATCCCCTTGAACCAAGTGCAAACCGTTCCCACGATCTCCAACGAGCCCAAGGATGAGTAAGGACAAAACCGCAATGTTTTACATACACTTGTTTTTT
>CACZNP010000129.1 GCA_902782545.1 uncultured Bacteroidales bacterium | reverse complement strand
TCCTTCCCAAAAAGTTGGTGGAACAGTTCTGGCAAACCGACACAATACAGCGATGCCTATCACCTCTATCCTACCGACGGCTACGTGAACAACCAGCGCTCGAACTTCCCGTTTGGCGAATGTGCCAATGGAACACGCCTGAAAAATGGGCAATACTATGGAAAGGGTAAACTGGGCGCGAGCACATTCAGCGGCTATTCAGGAACGGTCTTTGAGCCCGACGATGAGTACAAGGGCGACTTTGCACGCTCCTATTTCTACATGGCAACGGCTTACAACAACATCTTTGGCAGTTGGAGCGGCGACATGCTGGCCAGTTCGTTCCCATATTTCTCCAACTGGGCATTGAACCTGCTGCTCAAGTGGCACCGACAGGACCCCGTGAGCGACAAGGAACGTACCCGCAACAACTATGTGTGCGCGTGGCAGGGCAACCGCAACCCTTACATTGACCACCCCGAACTGGTGGAGCACATCTGGGGCAACAAAAACAACCAAAACTGGACAGGCAGTGATGTGACAATGCCCACGATTACCGAACCTGCCGAAGGGGATATTCTCAACTTGGGCATCGCACATGTGGGAACGACTCTCACGTCCACCCTCACCGTGAAAGGTGTCAACCTGGAGGAGGAACTGGAAATCACCGTCACAGGAAACGGATTCAGTGTTTCACCCTCCATCATCGATGTGGACGATGCTATGGCTGGCGCAACAGTGACCGTGACATTCACCAGTGCCACCAGTGCCACTGCCACTGGCAACCTGCAGATCTCGAGCAGTGAAACCCATGCTGTCAACGTCACACTGCAAGCACAAACCGTCGACGGAATCGTGGCAAAACCAGCCAGCCGAATCACGGCCACCGGTTTTACCGCCAATTGGGAAAACACCGACCAAACGACCGGCAATTACAACCTCTATGTAACCGACGCAAATGGCACCACACTCGACGGATACCCCATCGCCGTGAAGGCAAGCAACCTGTCGCAGTCTGTAACAGGTTTGCAATCCGAAACATCCTACCGGTACTACCTTGTGAGCGCCATCAACACTTCGTTCCAATCCAACGTGGTGGAAGTGACCACATTGCCCACCCCCAAGATTCTGAGCATCGAGGGGCCTGACGATGGATTCGACATCACCGCCTTTGTGGGAGCCGCGTCACCAATCATCGAAGGTGAGGTATACACCGAGAATATCACCGAAGACATCACACTGGAGGTGGATGGCAACTTTGTCATCAGTTTGGACCGCTCGTCTTGGAGCAAGCAACTCACACTCGATGCTGATGGCGAGACTTTCTATTTGAAGTTGGAAAGCACGGCAAGCACAGGAACTTTCAACACAACCATCACTGCTTCCACAGCCAGTGGCGCAAGCGCCGAGGTGCAGGCAACAGGTGTGGTGAAGAACCCCTCGCAGAGCGAAACAGTCATTGAGACCTGGGAAAGTTGCACCACCGGCGGATATTGGAGCAAGGATGTACAAGGTGCCGCTTTCTTGTGGAACTTTGACAATGCCGGTATTTGGGGAGATTCCGGCGATAAAAAACATGGTGCTGTGTCTTGCCGATTTGGCAAAAATACCACATCGTCCATCACCATGCTCGAGGATGTGGACGGAATCAGTGAAGTCACCTTCTATGCTTCACCTTATGGCAACGATGACGCAGCAACGCTGTTGCTGGAATACAGTACCGACAAGGGAAGCACCTGGACCATCCTTAAATCATTCTCCATCACAACGGGCGCTTTAAACCAGTACACCGCTGAGGCCAATGTTACCGGCGACGCACGCATCCGTCTGCGCCAAACGGCTGGGGCACGCTTGAACGTCGATGACATCGCCATCACCAACAATCCACCCTCAGCCCCTGTGTCCATCAAGGGTGACGTGAACAATGACGGGGAGGTAAGCATTGCCGATGTGACCCAGTTGGTGAACATAATCCTTTCCAGCACCATCCTCACTGGCGATGACCTTTATCGTGCCGACGTAAATAGCGACACCGAGGTGGGTATTGCCGATCTAACCGCGCTCATCAACATCCTCATCACCAGCCCATCGGCATCAAGCAAATGGAACGCTGTGCCAAGTCACCATGGGATCACGGCTTGGGCACCCCAAGGACAAATGGTGGAAATTTATAACTTGGAGGGCACGCTAATGGGCAAGGGTCAGTATCTGTTGATGAACACCGAGCCTGGAACCTATGTGGTGGTGTGCGGAAACCAATCTAAAAAAGTAATTGTGAAATGAATATTGCAATCGTAGGCACCGGTTATGTGGGTCTCGTCTCGGGAACATGTTTCAGCGAGATGGGCATCAACGTGACTTGTGTCGATGTGGACGAGAAGAAAATCGAAGCCCTCAAGCAGGGCATCATCCCTATCTATGAACCAGGGCTTGAGACACTGGTTCACAAAAACTCACGGTCGGGCAGGCTCCACTTCACCACACGGCTTGAGGACGTGCTCAACGAGGTTGATATCGTGTTCACTGCCGTGGGAACGCCACCCGATGAAGATGGCAGCGCCGACCTGAAGTATGTGCTGGCCGTTGCCAAAACGATAGGCCAACATCTCAACCATTATGTGGTGGTGGTGACCAAAAGCACCGTGCCAGTGGGAACCGCACGCAAGATCAAAGACACCATTCAGCGCGAACTGGATAGGCGCGGGGCGAATGTCGAGTTTGACGTAGCAAGCAATCCTGAGTTTCTCAAAGAGGGCGCAGCCGTGAAAGATTTCATGAGCCCCGACCGCGTGGTGGTGGGTGTGGAGAGCGAAAGGGCTCGCCGCTTGATGACCCGCCTGTACAAGCCGTTCATGATTGTGAGTGATCGCATGATTTTCACCGACATCCCCAGTGCCGAGATGATCAAGTATGCCGCCAATTCCATGCTTGCCACACGCATCAGTTTCATGAATGACATTGCCAATTTGTGCGAACTCGTAGGCGCTGATGTGAACATGGTGCGCAAAGGCATTGGCACCGACACACGCATCGGCAACAAGTTTCTCTATGCCGGTTGTGGCTACGGTGGTTCTTGCTTCCCAAAGGATGTGAAAGCACTCATCAAAACGGCCAGCAACCTGGGTTATCCCATGCGGGTGCTGCAAGCCGTGGAATCCGTCAACGAGGAGCAAAAACATATCTTGTTCGACAAATTGGTGCGCCACTATGGCTCGGCCGAGGCGTTGAAGGGGCGTACAGTGGCCATGTGGGGATTGTCGTTCAAACCCGAGACCGACGACATGCGCGAAGCGCCGTCGTTGGTACTCATCGACCGTTTGCTCAAAGCCGGGGTCACAGTTCGTGTCTACGACCCAGTGGCCATAGACGAATGCCGCCGAAGGCTGGCCGACCGTGTCACCTATTGTCAAAACATGTATGAAGCCGCAGTGGATGCCCATGCCATCATGCTCGTCACCGAATGGAAAGAGTTTAGAATGCCCAGCCTGGATGTACTATCACGGGTCATGAAAGACAAGGTCATCCTTGACGGCCGAAACATCCTCGATGCCGACGAACTGCGACAGGCAGGATTCACCTATCACTGCATCGGGCGATAGAATTCATCCAAGAGCAATCCACCGATAATACTTGCGGGGCAACCACAAATGGATGGTTGCCCCGCAATCGTGTTTATCTCTTGTGTGTGATCTTACTTTTTCTCATCTTCTTCCGAGCCATAACCATAGCCGTAGCCATAGCCATAACCATAACCGTAGCCGTAGCCATAGCCATAAGCACCATAACCATAATGCTTGGCGTCGATATCAATGTCATTGATAAGGAAGGAGAGGTTGCGGATTTTCTTTGATTTGTCCATCTTGTCGATATCTTCCAAATAGCGTTTGTCGACCTTGCCGTCACGCACCACATAGATAGTGAGATCCACATGACGGTTAATCAGGCCGGCATCGGCAATGATACTGTAGGGAACGGTATCGAGGATCACATAGTCGTACATCTTCTTCAACTTGTTGAGGAGCAGCTTGAAATTCTCATTCATGAGCAAGTTGGTGGGATTGGGAGGAATGGCTCCCACGGCTATCACATCCATATTGGGATGTACAATTCCACGGTTGATGATCTGCGTGAGGTCGGTTATCTTTCCCGACAAGAAAGCACTCACTCCATTGCTCACATTGTGGATGCCCACATACTCACTGAAGCGCCCCTTGCGCAAGTCGAGGTCAACAGCCACCACACGCTTGCCTGTATGGGCCAGGCTCAGGCTCATATTTGCAGCCACAAAACTCTTTCCCTCTCCCGACATAGTGGACGTGAACTGGATGATATTGCCCTCTTTGCTTTCACCTGCCTCATTACCTCCCAACAACATAAAGTCGAGGTTGGAACGGATGATGCGGAAAGCCTCGGTGATGCGGTCATGTCCCGTCTCGGTAACCACCAGTTCCTGGTCGGCCTGATGGCTCTTCTTGCGAGGCAACTCCCCTATGATAGGAACATCGGTAGCCTCCTCGATGTCGTGACGAGTATGAATCATGTTGTCCAGCGAATAGTACCAGAACAAGCCGTAGAGGATCAAGGCAGGTATCAGTAAACCAATCAGTAAACCGATAAGCATGATGCGCGACGGTATGGGCGATACGGGCCATGAACTGCCCGAGGCGTTCTCAATCACCTTGGCGTTCGGCTCGGTAATGGCCAGTTGCAAAGCATTCTCTTCACGCTTGTTGAGCAAGTAGAGATAGAGTTGCTCTTTGATCTTTTGCTGACGGGTAACCTCGGTAATGGCTTTCTCTTGCGATGGCACTGCCACGATACTTCCTGTGGAGAGGCTCTGCTGGCTGCGGGCCTGGGCCTGCTTCATGCGCAATGAGTTGATGTGATTCGACAACCCACGCATGATGTTGCCTTTCATTGCCGCAAGTTGGTTGGTCATATCCACCATCACCGGGTTTTCGCTGCTTGATGTGGCAGCGATTTTCTGATACTTGAGCATCATCTCATTGTATTGGGAGATTTGGCCCTCAACACCCGAATTGGTCAGTCCCGTATTTCCTGGAATGAGATCCGTGCCCGACATCTTGCCAATGTAGTCATAGACATTCTGCGCCAGTGCTGCCTGAACACCCACTTCGGCGGCATCGCCTGCCGAACGCACCACATTGCCGGGATCGGCAAAGATGGTGGAGCCCGCGGCATTCACCTTGAGAGCAGCCACCTGGCTGTCGACACCGCTCAAGTCCTTCGATAACGCCTCTACACGGTCAGCGATGAAGGCCTCGGTACTGCGGGCCACCATGTTCTTGTCGTTGATGGCATCTTGATTATAACTGGCGATAACGGCATTGAGCACATCCACACATTGCTCATAATTCTCACCGTTCATGGTCAGACGCACCACATCGCTCTGCTTGTCGGCACTCTCAGCAGCCAGACTTCCCACAAGGCGGCGAGCCATGCTTTGGGGTGTGGAAATGCGGACAATCACCGTGTAGTCCACATAACCTTCGTCTTTGTACTTTTTGGTCTTGGTGATAGCGATAGGGCCGTACTTGGTGTTCACCTTGTTGCCGAAATGCGCCTTCTTCCAGCCACCATCTCCATCGACTTTAAACTCAATGTTCTCGCCTCCTTTGGGCACAACAGTCACCGTGAAGCCCTCGGTCACCTCACGCAACGGGGTCACCTGCAACGGGGTACTCTTGTAGATGTTCACATCACGCAAGAACACATGGCCATAATACTGGATGTTGATGCCCAACGCATTCACCACATTCTCCATCAATTTGGTAGAACGGATCTTGTAACGCTCGTTGGGAATGAAGTTCACACCGGTGCTGATACCCAAGTCGGAGAACGTCTGGGACTGGGTACCTTGGTTACTGTCCTTGGTCTGGACCAGAATCAAGGCATTGGCCGAGTACCGCTGCGGTTGGGACTTGGAATACAAAAATGCTATACAAAGGCACAAAATCACCGAAATGACAAACCAGTACCAATTGCGTAAACATGCCATGAAAAAGGCTCTGATGGGTATCGCCGAGGACGTCTTTTTACTTTTGACGCGCGATTCCTCCTGTATGATTTCTTGCATAGCCTATGAACTAATTATTTTGTTTTCATTATTTTCGGGTGCAAAGATAGTGCAACTTGAGCGAAAAAACAAAGTTTGATTTGATTTTCCGTCAACGCTTTTTTTCTTTGCGCGCTTTGTCAGTCCTTGTCAATTTTTTGCCGATGAACAACACTGAGCCCCACGTTTTTGTGCATTCACCACTCCACAAATGTGGGGACACTGTGAGCCACACTCCGATTCGGGCTGTTGAAGAAGTTGATACTCAACACCGAACCATCAGTCATTCGCATACTTACGAGCCATACGGAATTGATACCGATAAACCAAGCAAGCCATACCAAGGTAGGCAGCTGCTTGAATCCAAAGTATGCGGATTTCTGGAAGAATTTGACTGACGGTAGCGCCCATGGAGTTGGCACGGATAAATGCACGAACGCCAAACGTGCTGGGGAAAAGCCACGACACACCCTGCCAGTAACTGGGAATGCTCGACTGCGGCCACGACACACCCGTCAGGAATAGCAGGGGTACAGACACAAACACCATCAATAGCATCACATTCTCGCGATAGCGAACCAAACATGAAACGGTCATGCCGAAGAAGATGCTTGCCATGATGTAAGGCAACAGCATCAGCAGTAATGTCCGCCAGTCACCAAGCTGAGGGAATGAGAACATGTGCGGAATGGCCATAGAGATGTAAGCGGCAGCCACAGCACCAATCATGCCATAGCACAGGGCTTTACCCCAAACGATGCGATAGGCGCCGCGGTAATGTGGATCATCATCGGGGATAAGCAGACCATTGCGGTTACGTTCACGGGCAGTGCCTGCCGACATGCCTATGCCCAGGGCGATGGCCTGTTGCAAAATGAGCATGAGCACGGCGGGCAAGACACACGAGCCATAGCCGCCCAAGGGATTATACATCGCGATACCATCAACAATCAGTGGCTGCGCAGTGATGGCATCCTCATGTTTGGTATAGTTGCCGGCACGCTTGATATTTATCCCTGCGCCAAGACGCATAGATTCTACCATGGCGGTCTGATATACAGATTTGTAGGCAAGCATCAGCGACATGTCGCAATAGACACTCACAGTGGCTTGTTCTCCACGATTCACCCGGTCGGCAAAGTCCGACGGAATGAGGTAGATGCCTTTCACGAGCTGACGACTGACAAGCGAACGTGCCTCATCAAGATCTTGGGCGTAATACTTCACATGAACGTCGGGTGTAGCGTCGCAATCGTAGATGAACTGACGAGAAAGCGCAGAATGAGACTGATCAACAACAGCAACAGGTGTCTCGCGAAGAGCCTCGTTGTTGTAAATCCAGGAATAAAGCAAGGGATAGCCCAAAGGCAACACGACGAGAAACATCAGCACGCCCTCGTCCATGACAACCTGCTTCATCTCCTGCCGCCAGATGTAGAGCACATCGACGAAATGCTCTTTGAGTTTACGGAATATAGACATAGTTGAGCATTGCATTTTTTATTTTACGAAGTACTAACCAAGGCAATAACGTGAACGCCACAAGTGCCACAAGATGGAACCAAACGTCAATGACCGGGAAGCCGTTGAGCACCGTCGCTTGGTACATCATCCAGTAGTGGCGCAAGGGGAACAGCCACGACATGGCTTGCAAGGGCGGATCCATTCCCGCCACCGGAAATGCCGAGCCACACATCGAAATACTGAGCACCGACCACAACGAACTGATACTCATTGACATGCGTAACGAAGGCATCAAACCAAAGGCAAAAGCACCGAAGCCAAGCGAACTTGCCACCTGCAGAATGGTAAGCCGCACGATGCTCCACACACCTCCCAATCGTGGAAAATGCAGCACATTGAAGATATAATACTGGTAGACAAATATCACAAAGAAAAACACCAGCGCATGAACAAGAAACTTGCCCAGAAAGGCCACAACAATGTTGTTATCGGCTCGAGCCAACCATTCCTTGCCAGTGTCAAACTTCATTTCCATGCCAACCGCATAGGCCGAAAGCAGTGCCATGAAGAGCATCAAAATGCCAGGCACGAAAACGGTCGTCAGACTGTAGTTGTAACTGCTCTGAGGATTGGCTATCATGTGGGCATCGATGGTCACAGGCTGCAGTGCAGCCTTAATTTGATCGGGTGTGGCGCCCTTGGCACTGAGCATGGCCTGTCCCACGGCTGCTGAGCCCAGCGTTCCGAGGGTCTTCAAGTCTTTAGAGGCCATTGAGCCAGCTGTCATACATGTCATCGTATAGTAGAACGAGATTTCGGGCTGACGACCTGCCAACAGTTTTGACGCAGTGCCCTTGGGGATGTAAAGGAAGGCATAGACCTTGCCCTCCTGCATAGCACAGCGGGCCTCGGTGACCGATGCAAAACGGTACTCAACGCGAGAGTTCTGCATGGCGTCAAGAGTCCGGACAAGACCGCGCGACATGGCGCTGTTGTCCTGATCCACTACACCGATGGGCAAATCCTGAGGCACCCCCTCGTCAAGCATCGTTGTGAAAAAGAACACCAACAACACCGGAAACACCAACATACAGAATCCGTAAATCCTGTTTTTGCGCAAGATGTTGAGTTCCCGCAGTGCGATGTCGAAGATTTGAGAAATATATTTCATTTACTTCTCAGTTGTTCCTTTTTCTTTCTTAAGTATCACCGACATTCCAGGCCTGACGCCCTCAATCAATTCAATGGGACGGGCCTTCACCTCAAAGGTCTTTTGGTCGTACTGGCCACTTGCCTTCGTTGCCTTCCACACGGCAAAAGAGCCCTTGTCCTTCATCGATGTGACCTTCATTTTTGTTTCCTTTTCGAGTGCGGGTACCCTGACGGTAATCTCCTGCCCTACCCTGATGTCTTTCAACTGGTCTTCGCGGATGTTGAATGTGGCCCATTGGTCTTCCATCAAAGCTATCGACATGATGGGAGTGCCTGTGCCTACGAGCTCACCCACTTTGGGATAGACATCGGTTACCTCACCTGCCATCTGAGCCACCTGGACGGTTTCACGGATGTAACTGTTCACTTCCTGCACGGCACCACGGGCCTGACCCACGGTAGCCGATGCAGCACGGCGTTCCTCGGCGCGCGCCCCATTCAAAGCCATCTCATACTGGCTTCTGGCAGCTTTTACTTGGGCCTGTGCCGATTTGTACATCGCCTCGGCTTCGTCGAATTTCTGCGCCGAAACGACCTCCTCTTCGTAAAGCGCCTTCACGCGGAGGTACGACTTCTCGGCTATTTCAAGTCCGGCCTTGGCTTGCTCCAGAATCTGCGCAGCACCCTGCACCTGCTCCTTGCGGGCACCGTTTCGTGCCATCTGCTCCATGGCCGAAGCGGCATCGGCAGCGCTTTGTGCCTGAACCATCTTTGCTGCAACTTCGGGAGCCTCGATGATGGCAAGGGTGTCGCCTGCATTCACATAGTCACCCTCTTTTACGCGAAGTTCCAAAATGCGCCCAGGCACCTTACCCGACACACGGTATTCTTCAACCTCCATTTCGCCCTGTATGATTTCCGGATCACGGCCCAGCGCCAGGAATCCAATGAGGGCCACGATTATAACTACCAATGAGAAACCGGCAACAGCAAGCAATATATTGCTATGTTGTTTTTTTGCTTTGTCTGACATAATGATGTGTTTATTATCGAGATTACGTTATTACTTGATTCAATATTGTAAAGTACCAAGGGACTTCTGCAATTCCACTTGAGACAGTTTCATTCCTATCTCCGCGTCAATCTTCTGCGACTGGGCCTGCTGCCAAGCAGTCTGAGCCTCCATGACGGTGGTGTAGGATGCAGTGCCTTCTTTGAAAGCGAGGTTGGCCATGCGCAAGTTTTCGTCGGCTTTGACAACGTTTGACTGCGCCATCAAGAGTTTCTTCTGAGCCTCCTTTACTTTAAAGTTGCTTTGGTTTACCTGCAACTCTATCAGTTCTCGAGCCTCGTCAAGTTCCATATTGGTTATCATCGTGGCAATCTTCGAGGCGTTCACCTTGTGCCTCACATCGCCCCAGTTCCAAATGGGAATGCGCAACAAAACGCCAACGTTCCAGAACCCGCCAAACTTCTTCTCGAAGCCATTGAATGTATTGGGATTAGAGACGGCATAACCTCCAGTGAGCAGCACCTGTGGCAGATTGGCGGCTTTCAACATTTTTGTCGTCTGCTGGCTGAGGTCAACCGTGTTTTGCAGCACTTTCAGTTCCGGGCGGTTTGCCATAGCCACATCGGTCTGAGCCGCAAACTGGGGTGCCGCCAACTCTTCACCGAGATTTTCACTCACTTCGTCAATGAGTGTGATTTCCTCATCAACAGGAAGTCCACACAATTGACACAGCAACATTTTCGATAATGCCAATCCATCGGAAACCTGCGTCAGCGCCATCTCGGCTTCATTCACTCTGACACTGACGCTCAAGCCATCGCCCTTGGTTGCAACACCGTGGTCAATCATTTTCTGCACGTCGGCATTCAGTTTTTGCACCAGCGACACATAACTCTCGGCCAGGTTCTGTTTGTGACGTAGCGAAACCACTTGCCAGTAGGCCTGGTCTATATTATATATCGTTCCCTGGCGCTTCATTTCAAGCGAGTTGGCAGCCATCTCTTCATTGATGTCGGCAATCTTATTGGCTGCCGTGATGGCTCCGCCCATGTACAAAGGCTGCGTCAATGTCACGCCACCGAAAAACATATTGTGCGTGTCGGTTCGCAAGGCATTTACAAGTCCTGCGCCACCCGCATCGAGGGCTCCGGCAAACTGCGACAAATCCGAGGCAAATTTTGCCTGAATCACCTCGGGCAACTGAGAGATGTACGACCCAATACTACTTGTCAGACTCGCTGCAGCGTTTGTGCCAAGGTTGCTCAATGCCTCTTTTTTGTCTTTACTGAGCACCGAAATTTCCTTGCTCATCCACATGTAGCCACCTAAAGCGCTGACATGCGGCAGATACTTGGTGCGGGCCGACTTACGCAGGCTGACATTCATTTCCTGCTTCATTTTTGCCATGCCCACCTGTTTGTTATTCCTTAGCGCCATCGCCCGGCAACTGTCGAGTGACAACACACGCTGGGCATTGCCGCTAATGGGAAGGAGCATAACCGCCAGCAATAAAATAGCGAACCACAGGCTTGTGCCGCATCGTGCCTTGTGACAAGACCCTAATGCTTTGTTACTTGTTTTCATTTTATATCTACTATAATTAAAATCTCATGAGTTCCTACTCAGGAACACCCAACATTTAGAAATCCGCTTTTTATTATATGCAAGGCAAATACAAATTGCCTGATTTTTTTGAATAATCTTAACACAATTCAACCCCAACAGCACATTTTTACGCATCAATACCGGCTCACACGTAGTCGAGCACTTGTGCAAGATGGGTGATGGTGTGGGGATGCGTTTGGGCGTCCTCATCCGCCGTCCATCCCTTGCCCTTGAGCCACAAAACTTGACATCCCAATGACTCAGCGGGAACAATGTCCTTTTTCAGGCTGTCACCCACCACAAGCACATCGGAAGCGACCATCTCCAAAGCATCTACGCCCAAACGGAAAAGCGTGGGATTGGGCTTGCGCACTCCCACCACCGCACTTTCGATGATGCCTTTGAAATAGCGACGAATGTCGTAACCGCGCAACACGGAGTCGACATTTCCATAAAAATTGCTCACCAGCATCAACGGATAGCGGCTTGCAAGCATCTCGAGCACGGGACGTGCTTCTTCAATGCAACCCCTGGCCGAGTCATCGCAATAACGGGCTATGGCAGTCGACAAAGGTTCGACTTGGGCAGCGGGAATCACGCCCTGCGATGCCAAATAGTCGAGTTCAATGCGCATTTTCTTGAGCAACAACGTGTGAAAATCATCGTTGGGCAAGATGTGGCGCACGCGGGCCAACTCACGCTCGGCATGGACATATGCCTCACGGAACCGCTCTTTGTCAACGGGGACCTGCGACTGCTGGTAACCTTGCCAGATGACCTCACTCCAGTGTACACCTCGGCTGTCAAGGGTGCCTCCGTAATCAAAGATGATGCCTTGTATCATGCCGCTTGAGAAGAGAGTTGGTCAACAAAACGTTTGCAAAAGCGTTCATGACGTGCAATCATGTACACCATCATCAGATTGAGAACCACCACCTCAAACACAAAATACAGCCACGGCATATCGATGATGACCGAGATAAACATGGCAATGGTACGGGTGTTGAATGACAGCATGTTGGTGTATTTCATCAGCGGCAAACTGCAGGCACGGAAAGCTTCCCGGAAATCCTGGGGTATATCATCGCCGTAACGCTTCTTGAGAACTCGACGCAACTCTTGCATGTGCGGCGTCATCACCTCCTGATTGGCCGTGTAGTTACGATAGAAGTACATGGTCAGTTTTTTCCAGAAATTGCCCTTCCACGCAATGGCGCGGTAGCCTTGGGTAAGAGCATCGGTGCTATCGAGTTCGCTGCCTTCTTTTCCCTTGAGAAAATAAAGGTGGAATTGGCGATAATAGTCGGCGCTGGCTGCTTGCTTGGCATGGCTCAAACCGGCAACCACCGCAAGCACCCAAATCACCCATGGATGCTCGGAAAACCACATGCCTGGCCAGGCATCGCCCAAGTACAACTCACGAAACACCAAGGCAAAATAGATGGCCACAAACCAAAAATCCCCGCTCAATCCGTCAAGGATGCGGCCCAGGCGAGAATATTGCTTGGTGAGACGTGCCAACTGGCCGTCGGCACTGTCATAACTGTTGGCCCAGATTATCAAAAATATGCCCAAATAATTGAGCCAAATCAAATGCGGTTGCCTAAAATAAAGCAAGATGCCGCCGGCCACGCCCAAAAATATCGAGGCGATGGTCACCACATTGGGGGTCACCCCCAAACGGGCAAACAATTTGGCCCAAGCAAAACCCAGTGGGCGATAAAAATACAGGTCGATATGCTCTTCGGTGTCCATCGACTTGAGCGAGGCACGATATTCTTCTCTTAGACTCATGAAAACAATGTGAGAGGTGAAACTTCTGATTTGTCAACGCGCCTTGATGGCGGCAAGGATAGCCTTGGCTATGTGGGGAGCGGCCTCGTTGCGGCACGGAGCGAAACTGGGCCAATCGTTGAAGTCAATGATTTTTATATCACCGTCCTCGCCCACAATGCAGTCGCCCCCGTAGACAACCACATTCAACTCCTCGGCGGCTCGTTGGCACATACTTTTGAGTGAGCGGACATCAAAGTCGAGTCCTTGCGAGCGGCCGTTCACTTCCTCCCAGCCGTACTTGCTGTGGCCAGCATCAAACGGATAGAACCAGAAAAAGAATGAACTGTCACGGATTCCGTAGAACTTCACCAAATCACCCACCAGGTGGACGTTGATCACGGCGCGCTTGATGCCTCGGTAGAAGTATTCCTGCAACACCTCTTGCGCTTCCTCTATGTGACGCACGTAACTCACATCCTCCTTGTGCATGGCATGAAAGTCGCCGCGCTTGATCCAGCAACTCTTGAAACCAGCCTTTTTGAGTGCGGGCTTGATGTTCTCGTTGGTGTTCACAATCAAACTCTCAGGATAAGGTATGCCGTTGCCCAACAAGATGCGCGTCATGCGCTCCCGCGTGCAATTCTCAATGCCATAGCCCGAATTGATAACCAAGCAACCTCGGTCCTCAAGTTGTTGCAAACGTTCGATGGAGGCTTGTTCGCGGCACATGGCCAGCACGATATCCTCCTCCACGCCATCACGGTTGAACTGCTCCTCACTGTACACATTCACCTGGCATCCGCGCTTGCGCAGTTGCTCGGCCGTGAGGTTGAAGATAGCCGTGTCGTTGCCGATGTGGTTGGGCGAGTAGGCCCCGGCACGCATGATTCCTGCAATTTTAATCTCTGCCATATCTCAATTTTTCAATGATTCGTTATCCTTTGATGAACTTCTCGGCTGTGGCAATGTCGCCAGCATGATCCACATCCACGATTTTGTCGATACTGTAGGCTTGCAATCTAAAGCCGGCTGCGACAAGGGCGCGCTGGAAATTGCGCATCCGCGCCACACCGCGGTCCAGACAGTCGTACAGCACGGGCCACGCCTTGTCGGTCATGGCATAAATGCCACCACTGACCAGATGGGCGCGCCCATCATTGTTGCGGTCCAAGAACGCGGTGATGCCCATTTGCCCGTCCACTTCGACCCACAACGGCTTCTCGTCGTCGACAAACGGCGTGACGGCCCACATGCCATCATGAACCGTGTCGTCCTCGAACGCCTGCACGTAGCGTGCAAAATCCTCCTCGCGGAAAATGGTGTCCACCGTGGTCATGCAGAATTTTCCGGGCTGCATCACGTGGGTCAACTCGGCAAAACTGTGCATTGAACTCGGTGTGGATTTCACCACGATATTCAATGGAACCGGCAGTCTCAACGCACGCAAGTAGTCCTGCACTTCGGTCATCTGCTCATTCACGATGATGCTGATGCTCTCGGCATTACACCGCAAGAAGATGTTGATGAGACGCCCTATCATGGGCTCTCCGTTCAACAAAACCAACGGTTTGGGTCGTTTCACACCTTCTTGGGCCAGGCGTGAGCCTTCGCCCGCTGCAATGATGGCGTAGTTCATCACTCGTCGTTTGTTAAATCCAAAACCACATTATCCTTGCCGCTGGCATGATACACCTTGCGCAGCGGGTTGGCATGAGCCTCATCCCAACGCTCGCGGTTACGGCACACATCGATGGCGGCATAGATGGCAGCGCGCATCGACTCTTCATGGGCCACACCCTTTCCGGCAATATCGTAGCCGGTGCCGTGGGCAGGGCTTGTGCGGACCACTGGCAAGCCGGCCGTGAAATTCACGCCTTCGTCCATCGCCAGGGCCTTGAAAGCCGCCAATCCCTGATCGTGGTACATGGCCAGCACGCCATCGAAATGACGCCAAGACTCATTGCCGAAAAAGCCATCGGCCGCATAGGGACCAAAACACAGAATCTTGTTTGTGTCGTAAGCCTCGGCGATGGCTGGCTTGATGATTTCCTGCTCCTCCTTGCCCAGCAAACCGTTCTCCCCGGCATGGGGATTGAGGGCCAACACGGCAATGCGCGGACGCTCAATGCCAAAGTCACGGCGAAGCGATGCGTCAAAGACGGTCAACTTCTCCAAGATGGCCTCGCGCGTCACAGCCCCCGGCACATCCTTGATGGGAAGATGTGTGGTGAGCAACGCAACCCGCAGACGCTCGTCATGTAGCACCATCAGCGCAGGCGCGCCATCGCCCACCGCACTCTCCAGGTAGTCGGTGTGGCCTTTGAAGGCAAAGTCCTCGCTCTGAATGTTGTCCTTATTGATGGGGGCGGTCACCAAAGCATCGATGCGGCCATTCTTCAAGTCGGCCACAGCGGCTTCCAGTGCCATGAAGGCGGCATGCCCCGCAGCCTTGCTGGGTTCGCCCAAGTCTACTTTTATTTCTTCGTTTCCACAGCACTCCACCAAATTCACCACATGATCCTTCACGCGGTCCACATCGCCAACCACATGAAGCGGAAATTGAGGCAATTCCAGCCCCTTGCGGTGATAGGTGAGCACCTTACTCGAGCCGTAAATCACGGGCACACACAGTTCGGTCATCGTGGGGCTGGACAGTGCCTTGAGAATCACCTCCGGTCCTATCCCGTTGGTGTCGCCCTGTGTGATGCCAATGCGTATTTTTCGTTCTATCATCGTTCTCAATTTTGTTTCAAACCGCTAAATTACTATTTTTTCCGCAATCGGCAAAATCCAAACACCACACAAGCAATGTGAAACGGTTTTTTTGCATGGGCAACGGAAAATGCTTAACTTTGCAGCTTAATTATCAAAAAACAACAAATACGATATAGATTATGGGAACATTGGCAACGAAGTACGACCCTCGCGAGGTCGAGGGCAAGTGGTACGATTGGTGGGAGCGCCATGGGCTGTTTCACAGCGAGCCCGACGGTCGTGAACCTTACACCATAGTGATTCCGCCGCCCAACGTGACGGGTGTGCTGCACATGGGCCACATGCTGAACAACACCATTCAGGACATCCTTGTGCGCCGTGCCCGAATGGAGGGCAAGAATGCGCTGTGGGTGCCTGGTACCGACCATGCATCCATCGCCACCGAGGCCAAGGTGGTAAAGCGCCTGGCTGAGCGGGGCATCAAGAAACGCGACCTCACGCGCGAGGAGTTTCTCAAGCATGCATGGGAATGGACGCATGAGCATGGCGGCATCATCCTCAAGCAACTGCGTCGACTCGGGGCATCGTGCGACTGGGACCGTACGGCCTTCACGATGGACGAGGTGCGCAGCAAGGGTGTGTTGCGTGTCTTCGTCGACCTCTATGACAAGGGACTCATCTACCGAGGACTGCGCATGGTCAACTGGGACCCGAAAGCACAAACGGCGCTGAGCAACGAGGAAGTGGTGTACCACGATGAGAAGAGCAAACTCTATTACCTCAAATACTATGTGGCCAACGATGACCTGTCGGGTGAGACCGGACTTGAGGGCGAGATTGTGCACCGCGATGCAAGCGGACGCCGATATGCCGTGGTGGCCACCACGCGCCCCGAGACGATCATGGGCGACACTGCCATGTGTATCAACCCCAAAGACCCCAAGAATCAGTGGCTGCGCGGCAAGCATGTGATTGTTCCGCTGGTGGGACGTGTGATTCCGGTCATTGAGGACCGATACGTCGACATCGAGTTTGGTACGGGTTGCTTGAAAGTGACTCCCGCCCACGACACCAACGACTATATGCTGGGCAAGACCCACGACCTCGAAACCATCGACATCTTCAATGCCGACGGCACCATCAGCAGCGAGTCGCCGCTCTATGTGGGCATGGACCGCATGGAATGCCGCAAAGTCATCACTGCCGACTTGATGCAAGCGGGCCTGATGGAAAAAGTGGAGGACTATGAGAACAAGGTGGGTTACAGCGAGCGCAACCCCGACACACCCGTCGAGCCGCGCCTGTGCAAGCAGTGGTTCCTCAAGATGAGGCACTTTGCCGACATCGCCCTGCCGCCTGTCATGAACGATGACCTCAAGTTCTTCCCCCCGAAGTACAAGAACATCTACAAAGTGTGGATGGAAGGCATCCAGGATTGGTGCATCTCGCGCCAATTGTGGTGGGGGCACCGCATCCCAGCCTACTTCCTTCCCACCGCCGAGGACGAGGAAGAGCGGTTTGTGGTGGCTCTCGACCGTGAGCAGGCGCTTGAGCGCGCTCGCCAGATTCCTG
>CACZNP010000128.1 GCA_902782545.1 uncultured Bacteroidales bacterium | reverse complement strand
GTTGCCCACATTCGTGGAGTTGACACCCGCCGGGTCAAAGACGGTAATCCACGGAAGATTCTGTGCCGCCTGTCGCCAAGCCACATTGTCGGCATCGAGACTCACTTGATAGATGGCGAGTCCACGGTCTTTGTATTTGTTGTACAAGTCGTTGAGCAATTTGTTGTAGACGGGCGAGAATTCGGTGTCGTAAGCGGTGAAATTGAGCAGCACCACTCGGTTGTTGGCCGCCACGTCTTGCAACTGGTATTCTTTGCCGTTGTAGTCTTGCAGTTTGATGTTGAGCAGCGAAGTCTCGTTCACCAGCAGCGTGTCGGTAGGCATGGTGCTGGCCCGACGGCGTTTCTGCCCTTCGAGCAGCACATTCACCAGATAGTCGGTGCGCGGGTCGTTGGGCCGGAATGTGTTGAAAGCATTGGCCACGGCTCCCACAATGCGCAAGTCCTCGTCGTTGAGCGGGTCAAAGACGGGCTGGTTGTCAATGTACTTGTTGATTGCGTAGTAGGCAACGATGCCGCTGGGGTCGGTTACGATTTGCTGTGCCAGACTGTGTTTCCACGCTTTGAGTTGCTCGGGTGTGGCTTTGCCGCCTGCCATTTTCATGGCATCTTTGTCAATTTTCATCACTTGCTCGGCATGTTCGCTGCCACTGAGTGTGTAACTTGAGGCAAAGTCGGCCAGTCGAGCCTGGATGGTGATGTGGTCCAAACTGTCGATGGGGAAACAAATGGCTTGCTCGCCCAAGCGCAGGCGATAGATGTTGGGATACTCTGGTGCCGGCTCACTGAGGTTGAAATGTCCTTTGCCATCGGGCTTCACCGAGTCGACGATGAACCACAGGCCGTTGCTCGACACCTCAAGCACCATCTGTGTGGTGTCGCTGGCCCCATCAATGGTGCCGTCGACCTTGAACTTGCCTTCAGTGCATGAACAGAGCAGTGCTGTTGCGGCAATAAACAGGAAAAAATACTTATTCATCATTTTGATAGGTTGACGTTTTTGCGGTGCAAAGATAGTAATTTTATTTCAAACCGCGATTACGCAACAGAGCATCGGCATTGGGCTCCTGACCGCGGAACCGCTTGTAGAGCGTCATCGGGTCCTCGGTGTCGCCCGACTCAAGGATGATGCGGCGGTATTGGTCGGCCACGGTGCGGTTCATGGGACCTTCCTGCTCAAATCGTTGGTAAGCGTCGGCTTCAAGGACTTGGCTCCACAGGTAGGTATAGTATCCGCAAGAATACTGGTCATTGTCGAAGATGTGCTTGAAGTAGGGGCTGCGGTAGCGGAATTGAACTTCTTGTGGCATGTGCAGTCTGCGAGCCACCGACCGCTCAAATGCTCGGATGTCTACGTCTTTGCACCAGTTGAGTTTGTGCCATTCGATGTCGAGCAGGGCGGCACCCACCAGTTCGGTGGTCATGAAACCTTGATTGAACTTGCGCGACTCAAGGATCTTGTTGAGCAGGGCTTGGGGAATCACCTCGCCTGTGCGGTAGTGGCGTGCGTAGTTCTTGAGCACCTCGGGGACATAGGCCCAGTGCTCGTTGAGTTGTGAGGGCATCTCCACCAGGTCGCGGTCCACATTGGTTCCTTCCAGTCCATGGAATGGTGCTGTGGTGAGCATGCCGTGCAGCGCGTGGCCAAACTCGTGGAAGACGGTTTCCACCTCATCGAGTGAGAGCAGCGACGGGGTGTCCTTGGTGGGGGGTGTCATGCTTGCGACATTGAAAATGATGGGTCGCACGCTTTGACCATTGTAGTTGTACTCGGAGTTGAAGGCACTCATCCATGCTCCCTGTGCCTTGCTGGCGCGGGGGAAGTAGTCGGTCATGAACACGGCCACATGCTTTCCGTTGGCGTCACGCACATCGTAAACAGTGACTTGAGGGTTATACTTGGGGGCGTCTTTGATTTCAGTGAAGGTGAGGCCGAACAGTTGGTTGGCGGCATAGAAGATACCGTTCTTCACCACGTTGTTGATTTCGAAATAGGGTCGCACCTCGTCCTCGCTGAAGTTGAACTTTTGTGCTTTCACCTTCTCGGCGTAGTAATAGTAGTCATAGGGTGCAATCTTGAAGTTTCCTCCGTGCGCATTTGCATAGGCCTGCATGTCGGCCACCTCTTCCTCGACCTTGGCAATGGCGGGTTTCCATAGTTGCATGAGCAAATCCTCGGCCCGCTCGACAGTACCTGCCATGACGGGTGCCACAGCATAGTCGGCAAAGGTTTCATACCCAAGCAATTGTGCTTTGCGTTGCCGCAGTTGTATCAACTCGTTGATGTTCTTGGAATTGTCGTATTCGTTGCCACGGCTGGCAGTATTGGTGTAGGTTTCATACATTTGTCGGCGTAGGTCGCGGTTATCGGCACTGGCGAGGACGGCCAGACGCGTGGCTCCACTGGCTGTGAAAGCCCATTTGCCGGGTTGGCCTTTGTCGGCCGCGAGTTTGGCAGCGTCATCAATGGTGCTTTGCGACAACCCTGCCAGTTGGCTGGCATCATTCACCCAAATCACATTGTTGGCGATTTCGTTCATGACATTGTTGGTAAAGGACAGCGAGATGGCAGCCTGTCGCAAGTTGATGGCTTTGAGCGAGTCCTTCAGTTCGGGCGACAGCAAGGCGCCGTTGCGCACGAAACGCTTGTAGTATTTGTCGGTAAGCCGGCGTTGCACATTGTCGAGCCCGAGACGGTCGGCAGCGTCGTGCACAGCCTTGATGCGCTCAAACAGGCCTGCGTTCATCATCACATCGTTGTCTTGAGCGGTTATCATGGGTGTGAGTTCCTCGGCCAGTTCGTGCATCTGTGGGGTGTTGTCGCTCTCGACCAGTGCAAAAAACACCCATTGCACCTTGTTCAGGATTTCGCCACTGTTGTCCAGGGCGAGTATGGTATTCTCAAAGTTGGGTGCCTCGGGATTGTTGATGATGGCCGCAATTTGGTTGTTTTGTTGCTCAATGCCCGCTTTGAGTGCAGGCAGATAGTGCTCATAGCGGATTTTGTCGAAAGGCGGAATCTCGTATTTGGTGGTGTATGCCGCCAGGAAAGGGTTCGAGTTTTGTTGTTTCACGTTCTTTTTGGTTGCGCCACTCGCACCCAGAGCGATGCAGGCGAGTGTCAAAGTGGATAATAAAAACTTGTTCATGGCTATAATGTTTATTGATTGTTTTCAGTCCATTCAAAAGTGGCCAATATCGGATAGTGGTCGCTGCATCCGGCACGGTCACTGCTCACGTCGGTGGCCCGCAGGTCGCCTCGGTAAAGCATGTGGTCAATTTTGAAGTAAAAGCGGTTGGCGTTGTAGGTGTAAGTCGGCCAAAAGGCGCAGTCCTGCCAGGCATCGTGCATGTCGTCGCCCCGCACAGTGTTGTAGCAATAGGACGCCGGAGTGTCGTTGAAGTCGCCGCACACAATCACATTTGCCGGGCCTTGGTCAATGATGGTGCGTAATTGGTCGGCCTCGGCAGCCCGGCGGCGGTACGCACTGGCGACCTTGCTCATCAACGAATGGCGCACTTCCGACATCTGTTGGCGGGTTTCCTTGTCAAGGCGGGTTATTTGCATATACAGTTCCTTGTCTCCATCGCTCAACCCGATAGATTGCAAATGCACCCCGATAATGCGCAGTTGCCTTCCCTGCGGCAACTGGATGTCGAAGGCTTTGGCATAGAAGTGATACTCGTTGTGAATGTTGTCGGGCGACATCCAGCCTTGCTTGAGGGTGGTGTCTTCAAGCACCTTGTAGGGGTGTTTCGACAGGATGGCCAAATCGTGATAACCGTGCGAATGGTAAGGATAGAGCCTGTTGATTTCCTCTTTCATCGATTTCACACGTTCCGTATCGGTGAAGTCCTTGGGTCCCAGCGCTGTTTCTTGCGTGATGACAAAATCGGCATTCTGGTCCAAAATGTAACGCATGGTTGAACTGGGCTCCCTTGAGTACCCTTCATCACCAAACCCACGCACGTTGAAGGTGAGCACGCGGAATGTGCCGGCCGTGTCGGTGGCAGTCGGTGTTGATGAGAAGTGCATGGGAAACAACATACGGCTGGTGGGCCAACATACGGCCAACGCGACGGCCAGAATCGCCACACACCGCCATTGACGCAACAGCAGAAACATGACAGCCGCCACGGCAGCAATTGTGGCTATGATGGGAAAGGCCAGCGTGAACATCGATGGCAGTGTCCATGTGCGGGGGTCAATGTGTCCGCCGTAAGCCGCCAGCACAAGGCATGCAGCCACCACCAGGGCGATGACGGTACAAGTGAGCGACCAGATGTGCGACAGCGGTTTCATTGCGGGTTGGTTCAAAGGTGATTATCGTTTCCGTGAGGCATTGAACAGGAAATCTTTCTCTTCATCGGTAAGGGCGGTGTAGCCCGATTGCTTGATTTTGCCCAGGATGCGGTCCAGTTCGGCCTCGTTGCCCGGTTTGGACGATTGTTGCCGGCTGTCTTGGGTGCGTTGGTGTGATTGGGTTTTGTGGAAGGCCTTGCCGCCCACAGGAGCGCCCACACCGGGCTTGTCGTTGTGGCGGAAGAGCCCCACAAACCAGTCGATGCAACGATTGATGGGGGCGGTGAAGTCATGTCCCCGCTTAATGTTCAGTGCCCACAAGGCACCCACAAGAGCACCGCCCAAATGGGCGATGTGCCCACCGGCGTTGCCGGTGTCGATGCTCAGCAGGTCGATTCCCACGGTGATAATGGCCACCCACTTGAGTGAAATGTCACCAATGAAAAGCAAACCGATCTTGTAGTCGGGCGCATAAACGGCCACTGCCACCACGATGGCGATGACCGACGCACTGGCACCCAGCATCACGCCTTGCTGGCTTTGAAAGTAGGGCAGCAGGGCATAAGCCAGGACAAACAGCAAGGCGCCTCCCAGGCCTCCCAGCACGTAGAGGCCTCCCAGTTGCCGAGGCATGAAATATTCCAGGAAAATGCGTCCCAGCCAGTAGAGCCACAGCATGTTGAACAGGATGTGCAACAACTCGTAGTGCGAGAACATATAGGTGATGGCTGTCCATGGCCGGTGCAGCAAGTCGATGGGACGGGAGGGCACTTCCACAAGCCGCAGCACCCAATCGGCGTTCACATTGAACAGCACGGCGATGAGTGTGAACACATGGAGCAAAACAAACACCGCGATGTTGATGTAGATGAACCGCATCAGCATCGAGCCTTGGTTGTAGCGGGTGCGCAAATCGTTAATAAAAGCCATTGCCACGCCCTCCGAACACGCCGCTGCGTTTCCAGTAAAGGATGATGAAGAAGCCGAAGATCATGCCACCCAAGTGGGCAAAATGTGCCACGTTGCTCATGATGCTTGCCACACCAAAGAGCAGTTCCACCGCGCCGTAGCCCAGCACCATCCATTTGGCCTTGATGGGGAAGGGGAACGGTATGATGTACATGGGCATATTGGGGAAAATCATGCCAAATGCCAAGAGGATGCCGAACACGGCCCCGCTGGCACCCACGGTTATCAATGAATTGTGGAACACATTGATGTATTCTTGCAATTGCCCGGTGTTGAGCAGTTGGGTCACCTGATCGGGTGTGATTTGGTTCATGCTGGCAAACGCCGGTACGAAAGTGCTCTTCCAAGTGAGCGTCCAGGTGAGTTCCTGCACCAATGCCGCGCCAATGCCGCATGCCAAGTAGTAGAACAGATAGCGTTTTTGTCCCAGTACCCGCTCGAGTGTGACACCGAACATCCACAGCGAGAACATGTTGAAGAACAAGTGCGTGATGCTCGAGGTGTCGTGCATGAACATGTAGGTGATTAATTGTGCTGGATTGAAATCGCTTCCCTGCCAGTAGTGCAGTCCCAGCCATTGCGTCAGGTCAATGCCCGGAGTGCGCCCCAGCACGATGGTGCCCAGCCACAGCAGCACATTGATGATGAGCAGGTGTTTGGTCACGGGTGGAATGCTCTCCCAGAAATTACCTCGTCGATAGTTCATTTAGATAATTATTATGGTGATTGATGTTCTTGGGTGCAAAATTAATGCCAAGTGGCGGCAAATGCAAATTAGAAAAATGAAAAAGTGTCAAGGCCCCTCAAATTGCCCTAAAAAGGGCATTTGGGCGCTGAAAAACGCTAAAAATGTGCTTTTTTCGGGGGAAATGAGCAATTTTTTTTCTTTTTTTTTTGTTTAAACATTTGTTTTGTCTATATTTGTGGCAACATAATGAAAACCTTATTGTTTAACAACATTTTAAAACAAACCACTATGAACAAGAAAGAATTAGTCAATGCAATTGCTGCTGAAGCAAAGTTAACAAAAGTTCAGGCTGCTGCCGCTCTTGATGCCGCTTTGAAGGCTGTTGGTGAGGCTCTCGCCAAGGGTGACAAGGTCGCTCTGATTGGTTTTGGTACTTTCGCTGTGGCCGAGAAGGCTGCTCGCACGGGTGTGAACCCCGCAACCAAGGCCAAGATTGAGATTCCCGCCAAGAAGGTGGTGAAATTCAAAGCAGGTGCTGAACTGGCTGCCAAAGTGAAATAATTCCAGCCAATAGACAACACGACAAGTTCTCATCGCAACTCATTGCGGTGGGAACTTTGTTTTTTAGGAATATTTTAGATTTGGGAATATTAATTTAAGAATATATTTGCTATATTTGTAGCGGTGTTTTAGGCTTTCACGTCAAGTCTTTTATACCTGGAACATGAACTTTAAATACTAACCTAATATTATTAACCTTTTAAAAGAACTTAGAGCATGAAAATTTCTCACTCAGCATGGTTGCGTGGAGTGTTGTTTGGCTTGATGGGCCTGCTTGCTGTGCCGTCGATGACGGCCGCGAGCAGGGCAACGACCGTCGATGGCATCAACTATCTCTACGATACCAAGACAAAGACTGCCACTGTGGAAATGTATGACATTGTGAACCGCAGGGATGAGAATGGAAATCTCGTGAAGGATGAGAATGGAAAAAACATCAAGGACTCCATTTTCTACGAGGGAAACATTGTGATTCCACCCTCCATTGAGGTGAGTGGTGTCACTTATCCTGTGGTGGGTACCGAGCCCTCGGCTTTCCAGAACTGCCGTGACTTGATTTCGGTTTCTCTGCCCGAGTCATGCGTGGAAATTGGCAACAACACCTTGAACGGGTGTAGCAGCCTGGCTGCGTGGCCAGTTCCGGCCACTGCCACCAAGATTGGACAGGGCTCATTTGTGCGTTGCTTGTCGCTTACCGAGGCCGTGATTCCTTCGGGTGTGACAGGCAAACTCATCACTGGCATGTTTGCCGGTTGCGAGAACTTGAAGAAAATCACCTTCGAGGCCGCCGAAACCGATACACAGTTGCAACTCAATTATTTTGTGTTTGATGCTCCCAACACAGCAGGTTATCCCCCGCTGGAGGAAGTCTACATTTACCGTCAACTGACAGCCCCCACTGCCAGCAACCTCAACCCCTTCCACAATGTGAAAACACTGAAGAAATTGGTGTTGGGCGGCGAGATGACGAGCGTGAGCAGTACAATGTTCCAGGGCTGCACGGCATTGGAAGATGTGCAGTTTGCCGATGGCAATAAGATTGCCGCTATCGGTTCTTCGGCCTTTGCCAGTTGCACGGCCCTCCAGTCCATTGCTTTGCCCGTCGCGGTGACAACCATCGAGGCCAGCACATTCAATGGCGCCACTTCGTTGGAGAACATTACCATGGGTGATGTGACATCGATTGGTGTGACGGCATTCTACAACAGTGGCATCAAGTCGCTGGCCAACTTCCCCGCCACCATTCAGACCATCAGCCAACAGGCATTCCAGAACAGTAAGATTGAAGGCGATGTGGTGTTGCCCGCCAGTTTGACTTCGCTGGGTTCCCAGGCTTTTGCTGGCACCCGTGCCACTTCGTTTGCCTTGCCGGCAGGCTTGGCATCGATAGGTAATGCCGCATTTGCTCCTATCGAGACCTTGGCCGGACTCACCGCCGAGGGCAATGAGGCTTTCAAGGTCGAGGATGGCGTGCTTTATAATGCAGCCGGAACCCGCCTGCTGGTGAGTGCCCACGAGAGCGAGATTGGCACCGAACTCACCAACGAGGAGGTGGAGAGCGTCGACAACTACGGCTTGGCGTTTTCGCCATTTGAAACCGTGAATCTGCCCAATGTCACCACACTGGGCAACTATGCGTTCTATAAAGCCGCTGTAAAGGCCTTTGAAATCAAGGCTGCCACCACTCTGGGTCAAAACCTGTTCAACGGCTCGGCCCTTGAGTCGTTGGTTATCGAGAATGGCCGCAACGAAATTCCACAAGGACTCGCTGCCAACTGCGAGCACCTGACAAGCGTCACCCTTCCCGAGACGGCCACAAGCCTGATGCGTGACTGCTTTGCCAACTGCCCGGCCCTGGAGGAGATGGAGTTGCCTCAAAACGTGAGTTACATGGAGCCAGGATCGGTGCCCGCCACCATCAAGACCCTGCGCGTGCTCAATCCCAATGTGCCTGCATTGGCCGATGGCGTGTTCACCGCTGACCAAAGCGAAGTGACGTGCTTGGTGGCCCCAGCAGCCGTGAACAAGTTCAAAGCCGCCGATCAGTGGAAGTATTTGAACATTCAAGCCGATCCCACTATCAGCGGAGTGAGCGCCGAGTTTGGTTGCCCCACGGGATTGTATTTCACCACCACCGATGGCAAACTTTACTACAAGAACGAAGATGGTGAGATTATCGATACCCAGTTTGCGGCTGGTGCACACGCTTTCACTCTGGCCAGTTACAAGAACCGTATCTATGTGGCTGATGCCGGTGTGAACTTCACCTATCAGGATCCCAACCAGCCCTTGGGCG